>NZ_JZWY01000128.1:0-2950 GCF_000966955.1 Streptomyces sp. NRRL S-495 | reverse complement strand
GGGTCAGCGGGCCCGCGGCCGCTGGGCCTCGAACCGGGTCTTCGCCCGCCACCGTCGGGGCCTGGACCAACTGCTCGCGGCGCTCACCGCGCACACCCGGGGAACTGCGGGGACGCCGGTGCCGGAGGCGGCGTCGGTGCTGCTGCTGGACGGCCGGTCCCGGTCGCGGGCGGCCGAGGCGCGGTTCGGCCGTGACGCGGTGGCCGCGGACTGACCGGGGGCTGACCGGGGGCTGACCGGGGCTGACCGAAGGCTGACCGGGGCTGACCGAGGGCTGATCGGAGGTCGCCGGGACGGGCCCTGGGGGCGGCTTTCCGGACCGGCCGGGAGCCGCCGATGGACCGTGGCCGGACGATCCCCTTCCGGTGGGCGGTTGACGTGGGTGCGGGTCGGCCGGAGAGACTGTGCGGGTAGACCGTCCTGCCGATCAGTCAGTCGCGAGGGAGCGCACCTTATGCCCGGCCCCACCGCCGTCACCGACAGCCTCTGGTTCCGCCGTTTTCATCCGTTCGACACGGCGCCCGTCCGGGTCGTGATGTTCCCGCACGCGGGCGGCTCGGCGGGCTTCTTCCGGGACTGGTCGGCCGAGCTGTCGCCGTACGCCGACGTGCTCGCCGCCCAGTACCCCGGTCGGCTCGACCGGATCGACGAGCGGGCGCTCGACTCGCTGCCCGAGCTGGCCGACCGGGTCTACGCCGCGCTGCGGCCGTGGGCGGACCGTCCGCTGGTCCTGTTCGGGCACAGCATGGGGGCGGCCATCGCCTTCGAGGTGACCCGCCGGTTCGAGCGCGACCAGGTGGCCGGTCCGGTGCGGCTGTGCGTCTCGGGCAGCCGGGCGCCGTCCGAGCCGCGCGACTCCGGGGTGCACCTGCTGCCCGACGAGGGTCTGCTGGCAGAGCTGGCCAGGCTCGGCGGCACCGACGAACGCCTGCTGGCCGACCCCGAGTTGAGGGAGATGATCCTGCCCTCGCTGCGCGGCGACTACACGGCCGTCGAGACCTATGTGGCCGCGCCGGAGGATCTGGTCCGGGTGCCGGTGACCTCCCTGACCGGCGACAACGACCCGCAGGTGACCCTCGACCAGGCGGGCAACTGGGCCGCGCACACCACCGGCGGGTTCGATCTGAAGGTCTTCCCCGGTGGGCACTTCTACCTGACCCCCGAGCGGACCGCCGTGCTGGACGTCGTGAAGTCCCACCTGCGCGCCGTCTGAGGCGCCGGTCGTCCTGACCGTCCCCGGCCCGGTTCGGGGACGGGGACGGTCAGGGCCGGGCGAGGGCCTGTTCGAGCAGTTCCTGGAGCGCCAGCCGCTGCTCCGGGCCCAGCCCGGCCAGCGGTGAGTCGGCGGCGAGCAGGGCCAGCAGCCGTTCCCGCAGCCCGCTGCCCGCGGGGGTGAGGACGAGGTGTCGCGCGCGCCGGTCGGTGGGATGGGGGCGCCGTTCGACCAGCCCCTGCCGTTCCAGCCGGTCGACGACGAAGGTGGCGTTGGAGGGCTCGCAGCCCATCCGCCCGGCGAGTTCACGCATCGTCAGCGGGCCGTTCAGCTCGCGCAGCGCGGTGGCCTGGGCCGCCGTGAGCCCGAGCCCGGCGGCGTGCTCCCGCAGATGGTCGCCGATCCGCTGGGCGAGTCCGTTCACCAGGCCGCAGAGGGCCCGTTCGGCCCGGACCCGTTCGTCCGACGCATCGGGGGGCGGTGTCATGCGGTCATGCTACCCAGGGCAAAGCATCAAGCCAGAACAGTGAAAGCTTGAAGCATCTCGGCCGACGAGCTCCGGCCGATCGCTGCGACGGCGTCAGTCCCGTCCGGGGTGACGAGGCAGTGCCCGGGGCGGGTGGTCCCAGCCGCCCCGGTGGGGCGGTTCCCAGACCGAGCAGTCGTGGGCGAAGAGGACCCGTCGCGGGTCGAAGTCGCCGAGTCGGTCCAGCCAGGGCCGGTAGTCGGGGAGCGGCTGTTCCACGCCTTGGCGGGCCGCATGGCGGGCCAGGTGGTCCGATGCGAACTCGGACGCGAAGTCGTACGCCTGGCCGGCCAGGACCACGCTGCCGTCGTCCCGTTGGACCACGAGCGACTGGTGCCCGTCGGTGTGCCCGGGGGTGGGGAGGATCCGGATTCCCGGGAGGATCTCGGCCTCGCCGTCGACCTCCTCGTAGGTCGCACCGGGGAAGTCGACGAGTTCGTCGATGGTGTAGCCGCCGCGGCGGGCAGTGGCCAACTCCACGGTCTGGACCAGGATCGGTGTGCCGCTCAGCAGCGGGTTCCCGCCGCAGTGGTCGAAGTGGAGGTGGCAGTTCACGACCAGGGAGACGTCCGCGAGGGTGACTCCCGCGGCGGCGAGGGCGCCCTCCAGCGGCCTGCGCCGGGGTCGGTAGTGGGCCTCGGTCCCGGGGTCGGCGGCACCGACACCGGTGTCGAAGAGGACGAGTCCCTGGTCGTGCCGGACCAGATAGGCGAGCACGGGTTCGACGCGTGGCCGGGGGCCACCGGTCTCCGAGGCGGGGCGGACGAAATAGCCCAGGTCGAGTCGGCGTACCGCTGTGTGATGGCCCATCCGGCCATCCTGGCGGGCGGCCGGGTCCGTTCCGGGGCTGTCCGCCGACAGCGGATTCGGCCGGATCCACGGTGCGGCCGATCCGGCTGTCCTCGGGCAGCTGGGGCGTGCCGGTGGCACGGGTGTCGTAGAGGTGGGGATGACCGGAATGACAGGGGCAATCGGGGAGACATCAAATGTTGACACGTTTGTGACAACAGGTCACGCGTAAAGCCTTCCCCAAATGCTTGCTGTTCTGGCATGTTGCGTTCAACCCCCGTGTGATCCCCTCACGCACGGGCCCCGATCGGAGGACGCACGTGTCACCCCTGATATCCCGGCGGGTCGGCCGCCCCACCGCCGCGCTCGCCCTGCTGGCCGCCGCGGCCCTGGCCACCCCCGCGACCCTGGCCGTCGCGGCG
>NZ_JZWY01000127.1:0-591 GCF_000966955.1 Streptomyces sp. NRRL S-495 | reverse complement strand
GCCGTCGCGGCGCCCGCCGCGCCCGCCTCCGCCCCCGTCGTCCAGGCCCCGGCCGCCGCGGCCGCGCCGCAGACCCAGGCCGCGCCGGAGTCCCAGGCCGCGCCGCAGGCACCGGCCGCGGCCACCGCCTGGGCCGCCGGGACCCGCGCCTACCTGGTGATCAGCGCCCCCGCCGACGTCGCCGCCGCCAAGTCCGCGGTGACCGCCAACGGCGGCACCGTCTTCGCGAGCTACGACGCGATCGGCGTCGTCGTCGCCCACTCCACCAGCACCGGCTTCGCCGCCGCGGTGCGCGGGGTGGCCGGCGTCCAGCAGGTCGGCGCGACCCGCACCTCGGACGTTCCGGCCGACGCCTACAACCCGGCCCTGCCCGCGAACCCCGCCCAGTCGGCGACCACGCTGACCGAGTCCAACCGCTGGGACATGACCCAGATCAAGGCCGACCAGGCCTGGGCCGTCTCCACGGGCTCGTCCACGGTGAAGGTCGGCGTGCTGGACACCGGCGTCGACGACCAGCACCAGGACCTGGCGCCCAACTTCGACGCCGCCGACTCCGCCTCCTGCGCCTACGGCAAGGCCGACACCCGCACC
>NZ_JZWY01000126.1:0-8433 GCF_000966955.1 Streptomyces sp. NRRL S-495 | reverse complement strand
GCCGCCGCCAAGAACGGCAAGGGCGTCATCGGCGTGGCCCCCGGCGTCAAGATCGCCTCGGTCCGGATCGCCGAGCCGACCAGCACCCTGTTCTTCGCCGAGAACACCGTCTGCGGCTTCGTGTGGGCCGGCGACCACGGCTTCAAGGTGACCAACAACAGCTACTACACCGACCCGTGGCAGTTCAACTGCCCGGACAACCTGGACCAGGCGGCCATCATCGAGGGCGTCCGCCGGGCCCAGGCCTACGCCGAGGGCAAGGGCTCGCTCCAGGTCGCCGCGGCCGGCAACTCCAACTACGACCTGGCCAACAAGACCACCGACAGCGACAGCCCCAACGACTCCACCAAGGTCACCCGGACCATCACCAACGCCTGCATCGACATCCCGACCGAGCTGCCCGGCGTGGTGACCGTCTCGGCCATGGCCAGCGGCACCGGCAAGGCCTCGTACTCGAACTTCGGCCGGGGCGTCATCGACGTCGCCGCGCCCGGCGGTGACGGCGCCACCGGCGTGTACTCCACCCTGCCCGGCGGCAAGTACGGCACCAAGAGCGGCACCTCGATGGCCTCCCCGCACGTGACCGGTGTCGCGGCGCTGATCGCGAGCGCCAACCCGACGTTCACCCCGGCCGACATCCGCGCCCGACTGGCCACCCAGGCCAACGACGTGGCCTGCCCGTCCGACAGCCGTTGCACCGGCACCACCGCCAACAACGCCTTCTTCGGCGAGGGCCAGGTCGACGCGCTCAAGGCGGTCGGCGGCGGCACCCCGCCCACCGGCAAGTACTTCGAGACCCTGACCGACGTGGCGATCACCGACAACGCGACGGTGGACAGCCCGCTGGCCGTGACCGGGGTCGGCGGCAACGCCCCCACCGCGCTCAAGGTCGGCGTGGACATCAAGCACACCTACCGCGGTGACCTCGTCCTCTCCCTGGTCGCGCCGAACGGCACGGTCTACCTGCTGGAGGACTTCACCGACAGCGACAGCGCCGACAACGTCGCCAAGACCTACACCGTCAACGCCTCCGCGAGCCCGGCCGACGGGACGTGGAAGCTGCGGGTCAAGGACGGCGCCTCGGGCGACGTCGGCACCGTCGACGCCTGGAACCTGACCTTCTGACGGCCGCCCCGTCCGGTGGGCAGTGCGGACGGGGACCGGGACGGGCCACGGCGGCGGGGGCAATCCCCGCCGCCGTGGCCTTTCCCGTTCCTGGCTGTTCCTGCTCGGTCCTTCTTGTTCCTCTTGTTCCTTGCTTGTTCCTGCTTCTCCTGCGCCGGACGGTCGTGCCGTCAGCGGGAGGAGGGTCCCGGCAGCAGGGGACCGGGGAGCAGCGGGCCGGTGACGTTCTTGACTTCGTCGTCGTCGTCCCCGGTCACGGTCGTCGTGACCGAGCTGGTCACCCCGGAGGCCAGGCCGAGCACCAGGAAGAGCACCAGCAGCCCCCGGCCCGCGCCGCTCATGACCAGCGGCCGGGTCGCCGACACCGGCCCCTCGGGCTCCGAGCCGGGCTCGTCGCCGAAGAGCCGCTTCGGGTAGGCCGAGGTGAGCATCACCAGGTAGGCCGTGTACCGCATCCGGTAGCGCAGCACCGCCGCGCTCGCCTCGAACAGGGGCTGCGGCATCCGCCCGAGGACGAGTACCACCAGCCAGCTGATCCAGCCGACCACCCACCAGCCCGCGTAGAGCAGCCCCTGCACCACGGCGGCCGGGATGACCAGCACGATCCGGAACAGCACCGCGAGCCGGTTCAGCTCCCCGGGCCTGAGGCCGACCTGCACGGGGTACTCGGGGACGCGGAAGGCGAACGGCGGATAGCTGCCCGTCGTCATCAGCAGGTACGCGTTCACCCGGGTCTCGTACGGCACGTACGCGCAGAGGTAGTCGGCGGCGAAGACCGGGAGCCGGCCGAGGACGAGCGCGCCGAACCAGCCGATGACCGTGACCACGAACGCCACCACCGACAGCACCCAGAGCACGATGAACTGCGGGATCAGCAGCAGGAGCCGGAACAGCACGGTCAGTCGGTTCTGCGGTCCGGGGGCGGGCAGGTCGAGCGTGGGCAGCCATTCGGTCGGGTACGGGGCGGCGGCGGGGGGAGCCTGCCACATCGGGGCCTCCAGGGCTCGACACCGGGGCGCGCGGCGGACCCGCGCGTGCTCCGAAGATCGCAGCCGTCCGGCCGGCCCGCGCGCTGCGTTGCGCCACCCGGGCGACGGCGCCCGACCGGTCGGCGCCGGTCATTCAGGCAGTCGATCCGATAAGTAATCGATCGCTATGCGACAGCGAAACCATGGCGAAGCAGTCGTGATCGATCGATTGTGGTCGAAGGTTCTCCGGGGGCCGGCAACGGGGCAGCATCGGTTCCGGGACGATCGGGAGTTCGCCCGATCGGCCGTCGGATGCGGAGCGTCCTCTCGGCTGTCATGTCCGGGACGTGATGTTGACGCGACTCGACGCGATGTGAAGCGACCTGCTCACCATGGGGGTGCCGGCTTGCCAGGGTTCGACGATTACCATCACCGCCTCTCGGGACCGGTGGCCGAGGGGCTCGACCCCGGGGCCGAGGCCGACGAGCCGGACCGGGCGGCGTACGGCTTCCCCGCGTCGGGCGACCTCCTGGAGCTGACCGACTTCGCCGACTTCCTCCGCTTCTCCGCCGAGCTCACCGGCTTCGACGAGAGCGAACTGCGCGACACCGGCATGGCCCACGAGCACCACCGCACCCTGCTCGCCCACCGGGTCCGCGACGAGCACGCCCTGGTCCACCTCTGGTACGTCGGCGCCTGGCCGGACGAGCCGCCCGCCTCGCCCCGGGCCCACGACCGGGGCCTGATGTGGCGCACCTTCCACGGCGCCGCCCCCGGCAGCACCGCCCCCGGACACGGCAGCTGGGCCGAGGCCCCGCAGGACGGGGCCGGCCGATGACCCGGGACGTCTCGCCGCGCCAGGGCGCCCACCGGTCGGACGTCCACCGGCAGGACGGGCCCCGCCAGGACGCCCAGCGGCACTGGGACGTGATCGTGGTCGGCGCGGGCTTCGCCGGCTCGCTGGTGGCCCACCGCCTGGGCGGCCACGGCCACCGCGTGCTCGTCCTCGAAGCGGGCCACGACGTCCCCGACGCCGTCACCACCGCCACCGCGTACCTGGCGGCCGGCGGCGGCACCCCCACCTCGCCCTACCCCCGCAACGCCGACGCCCCGTCCCCGGACGTCGACGACCTGACCGGCCTGCCCGACGGCGGGTTCGCCGCCACCGGATACCTCCTCCAGCACGGCCCGCTGCCCTATGCGAGCGGCTACCTGCGGGCCAACGGCGGCACCGGCCTGCTCTGGACCGGACTCACCCCGCGCATGCACCCCGAGGACTTCCGCACCGCCGACCTCGGCCACGGCCGCAACTGGCCCATCGGCTACCAGGACCTCGAACCGTACTACCGGCAGGCCGAACACGAACTCGGCGTCGCCGCCGACGCCGACCAGCAGCGCCGCGCCGTCGGACTGCCCATCCCCGCCGACTACGCCTTCCCGATGCGCGCCATCCCCGCCACCCACCTGGACCGGACCCTCGCCCGTGCCCTCGACGGCCGGACCGTCCGCGACCCGGCCGCCGAGGAGGACGCCCGACTCGCCGTCAGCACCACCCCGCACGCCCGCAACGGCCGGCCCACCGGGCCGGAGCACCCGACCGGGCCGCTCTGCCAGGGCGCGGCCTCCTGCGTCCCGGCCTGCCCCAGCGGCGCCAAGTACACCCCGTTGCGTACCCAGGCCCGCTGGGCACCCGGCGTCCGGCTGCGCACCGCTGCCGTGGTGAGTCGGGTCCTGGTCGACGGCACCGGCCGCGCCACCGGCGTCGAGTACCACGCGGACGGCACCACCCACCGTGCCCACGCCGACCTGGTCGTGCTCGCCGCCCACGCGATCGAGAACGCCCGGCTGCTGCTCCTCTCCGGCCTCGCCAACCGCAGCGACCAGGTCGGCCGCAATCTGATGGACCATCCGGCCCTGCTCACCTGGGGCCTGCTGCCGGAGCCGACCGGGCCCTACCGGGGACCGGGCTCCACCAGCGGACTGGAAGCCTTCCGCTTCGGCCGGCCCCGGGCCCGGCGGGCGCCGTTCCGGATCGAGATCGGCAACTGGGGCTGGTCCTGGGCCGGTCGCCCGCCCCAGGTCGAGACCGGGGCCCTGCTGCGTACCGGAGTGCGCGGCAAGGACCTGCGCGAGCGCCTCGGGGACCGGCTCGGCCGTCAGTTCTCGCTCCAGTTCGAACTGGAGCAGCCGGCCGACCCGGCCAACCGGGTCACCCTCGACCACAGCCGGCCGGACCGCCTCGGCCTGCCGCGACCGGCCCTCCACTACGACCTCTCCGGATACGTCCGGCAGGGCATGGCCTCCGCCCGGGCCGTCTCCGACCAACTGTTCGCCCTGCTCGGCGCCGAGGACCACACCCGCTACGAGGCCGGCCCCGACTGGCCCGGGCGGCTCGAACACGAGGGCCGGCCGTACGGCTACCGGGGCGCCGGCCACGGCGGCGGCACCCACATCATGGGCGACTCGCCGGGCACCTCCGTGGTCGACCAGTGGCAGCGCTGCTGGGACCACCCCAACCTCTACGCCGTCGGCTGCGGCTCCATGCCCTCCCTCGGCACCTCCAACCCCTCGCTCACCATGGCCGCCCTCGCCCTGCGCAGCGCCGACCGCGCCCACCACGACCTGACGGTCCTGCGCGGCCCGGCGAGGCTCACCGCGCCGCGTCCGTCCTCGCCTGCCCGCGTGCCCGCCTCCTCGCCCACCCCGTCCAGGGAGCCCTCATGACCGGTCTGCCACTGCCACCCGTGCCGGAGCCGTACTACCTCCCCTTCCACTACGGCGCCCTGCACAACATCGGCGTGGACTATCTGGTCGACCCAGGACCGGTCCAGGAACTGCTCGCCGAACGTCACCCGGCGCTGGCCGCCGCCGACTTCGGCGGCCGGGCCTGCGTCTCGCTCAACTACCAGCTGTACTTCGCCCAGTACCCGACCGGCGGCGGGATCACCGAGGAGGTGGAGATCAACGTCATCGCCCACCCCCGGTCCGCCGCCGACCGCCTGCCAGCCGTCGACTACGGCCAGTACGCCCGGGGCCACGACCAGACCAGGCTGCTCGGTATCGCCCGCCTCCATGTGCTCTGCGACAACCCGCTCGCCATCGACGCCGGCACCCGGCTCTACGCCGAGCCCAAGCACCCCGGCTGGTTCACCGCTGTCCTGCCCTCCCTGAACGCGGCGGCCGTGCACGACCGTTGGTCGGTCGCCTGCCACCGGGCCACGCTCGGCCCGGACGGGCTGCGCCGGCACGAGGAGGAGCTGTTCGCCGTAGAGGCGGACCTGGCCGGCCTGGACAGCGAACCGGTCGTCAACACCCCCGTCACCGGCTACGGCACCGACGAGGAGGGCCGACTGCTGGCCGGCCCGCTCACCGTCCACCAGCCCTACCGCTTCCACCCGCTGGACGCCCGCACCGCCGACCGGGTCCGGCTCACCCTCGGCGAGCGCGGCCCGGACAGGACCGGCTCGGGCGAAGGCGGCCCGGGTGAAGGAGGCTCCAGCGAGCCCGGTTCGGGCGGGCCCGCACGGGAAGCCGTCGCCGACCTCGCCCGCCTGGTCGGCGACGCGCCCGCCGCCGGCGCCTGGACCTACCAGTCCGCCCCGGTGGCCGCCCACCACCGCCCCTACTACATCCCCTGACCCCGGGCGGGTTCGGCGGTGGGCGCCTCCCGGTCGGTGGCGGACCGGACCCGGAGGCTCCGCCCGCGTCGCTGCTCACGGTGACGGTGGGCCGGACGGCAGCCGCCGGTGGGGTCTCCACCGACGGCTGCCGTCATGGGCCCTGGTTGCGCCCTGCGAGGTTGCGGGCCGGCGCTCGGTCAGCGGCGCGGCGGCGTGGAGGAGGTCGGATCCGGGCTCACGGCAGGGTGACGCTCGCGCTTCCGTAGATGGGGCTGGTCACCGAGCTGCCGCCGAAGACGGTTGTGATGGTCGCCCGTGCGCCGGTCTGGTACGAGCCCTGCTTCAGCGGGTACTCCGTGTCGGCGCTCGCACTCAGCGCGTTGTACACGGTGTTGGAGTTGTAGGTGACCTGGGCGCCGTTGTAGTAGAGCGCCACATCGAGCTGGATCTTGTAGACGGGGGCCGAGCAGCTGACGCTCGCCAGGCCCTCCTCCCCTCCGCCGTACGGGCCTCCGTAGTAGCGGAAGGGCGTTGACGGGGTCACGGTGCAGTCGATTGTCAGCGGCGCAGCCCCCTCGCGGGTGCTGGGGACGGTGAGGGTCAGGACGGTTGTGCCGCTGCCCGGCTTGGCCAGGGTGACGGCCGGGTGTGCGGTGGCCGCCTGCGCGGTGGTGCTCGGCAGCACCAGGGCGGCCAGGGCCGCCGCACAGGCGCCGAGGGCGGCGCGTCGGATGAAGGGGCGGGTGTCGTTGCTCATGGCTGCTTCCTTGGACCGGCCGCCCGGGGAGCCCGATGCTCCCGGTGGCGGGGCTGTGAAGAAGTGACATGTACGAGCCGAACACCCGGGCGGCGGCGCCGGGGATGATGCCGCGCCAGGTTGGTGCCAGTCTTCAGTTCTCCTGACGGAACGTCAATATGCCTTTGTCATATTAGTTTTGACCTCAGATCGTCCCTCGGCGGCCGGACCGGCGGGCGCCAGTTCCCCGTCCGCGGCCCGGGACCAGCGCCCGGCCAGGAGTGCGCCGGCCACGAGCTGCAACTGGTGGTACATCATCAGCGGCAGCACCAGCAGACCCGCCTGGGGGCCGAAGAGGACGGTGGCCATCGGCAGCCCGGCGGCCAGGCTCTTCTGCGAGCCGCAGAGCACCGCCGCGATTCCGGAGGCGCGATCCAGGCCCAGCACCCGCGCGCCGAGCCGGGCGGCGGCCAGCGCGGCCGCCAGCAGGAACAGCAGGACCGCCAGCAGTCCGAGCAGCGCGGTTGGTGTGACGGTGGCCCACACGCCGTGCTCGACCGCGCCGCTGAACGCGGTGTAGACGACCAGCAGGATCGATCCCCGGTCGACCGGGGCGAGCGCCCGGCGGTGGCGGCCCAGGAAGTCGCCGATCCAGGGGCGCAGCAGCTGCCCCGCCACGAACGGCGCGAGCAACTGGGCGCAGATCCGCAGCAGTCCGTCGGCGGAGAGGGCCGCGCCCGCTCCCAGCAGCCAGGCCGCGAGGAGCGGCGTCAGCAGCAGGCCCGCCAGGCTGGAGTAGGTGCCGGCGCAGATCGCGGCCGGGACGTTCCCCCGGGCGACACCGGTCAGTGCCACCGAGGACTGGACGGTGGACGGCACCAGGCAGAGGAACAGCACGCCGGTCCGCAGCGGCCCGGTGCCCGCGACCGGGGCCACCGCCGTCACGGCGAGGCCGAGGACGGGGAACAGGACGAAGGTACAGGCCAGGACCAGGCCGTGCAGCCGCAGGTGCCGCAGCCCGGCGACCGTCTCCCGGGTGGACAGCCGCGCCCCGTACAGGAAGAAGAGCAGCCCCACCGCGAACTCGCAGACCAGCTCGGCCCAGTGCGCCGCCCGCCCGGAGACGGGGAGCAGCGCGGCCAGGGCCACCGCCCCCGCCAGTGCGGCCACGTAGGGGTCGAACACCCGCCACCACGGCCGCCGCCGTTCGCCGGTGCTCGGCGGAGGGCGCGGCGCCTCCGGCGGGGGCGGCGCCCGGTGCTGACCGACCGTGGTCATTCCTCGTCCCCCTCGTCCTCCTCCGCCGCCGGGGGAGCGGCGGTGCTTCCGGTGAGGTCCAGCAGGCCGGGCAGCACCGAGGTCGAGCCGTCGTGGTCACTGCCGGCGGACCCGTGCCCGACAAGCAGGTCGGCCGTCCGGTCGATCTCGACGATCGAGTCCGCCCCGGAGTTGTCGATCACGGTGAGGAGACTGCCCGCCCCGACGGCCACCCCCGGGACGGCGCAGCCGAGCAGGGCCCAGGCCGCCAGTGCCAGCCCGACGGCCAGCACCCGGTGGCGGCCCCGGCGCGACACCCCCGCCCGGGCGGGCACGGCCGGACCGGGAACCCGGAGCGTCACACGCCCACCTCCTCACGCGTCCGGACGCGGGCGATGTTCCGCTCCAGCAGCTCGGTCGACTCGCGGACGCCGATCGGCTGGCGGCCCCCGGCAGCCGGCCGTCCGCGATCTTGAGGCCGGCGAGTGCCTCGTCCATCGCCCGGTGGGCGGCGAACAGGCACGGGGTGCTGTAGATGGCCACGTCCACCCCGAGCGTGCCCAGCTCGGAGAGCGACAGCCGGGGCGACTTGCCGCCGGCGATCTGGTTGAACAGGAGCGGCTTGTCGCCGACCACCCGGCGGATCTTCCGGATCCACTCCTCGCTGCGCACGCCGTCGACCAGCACCACGTCCGCCTCGGTGGCGGCGAGGGCCTCGGCCCGGCGC
>NZ_JZWY01000125.1:0-1471 GCF_000966955.1 Streptomyces sp. NRRL S-495 | reverse complement strand
CAGGATGTCGGCCTCCTCGGTGGCGTCCGTGCGGGCGACCACGACCAGATCGGTGCGTGCCGCGAGGACCTGGTCCAGCTTCTCCAGGTACTCGTCGAGCGGGAGGACCTGCTTGCCGTCGGCGTGGCCGCAGCGGCGGGGCCGCTTCTGGTCCTCCAGGATGACGCCCGAGGCGCCGATCCGCTCCAGCCGCCGCACCACGTGGCAGGCCACCTCGGGGTCGACATAGCCGTCGTCGATGTCGACCAGCAGGTGGTGCCGGGGGAAGGCGCCGCGCAGCCGCTCGACGAAGGCGACCATGTCCGGCCAGGCGATGAAGCCGATGTCGGGCAGTCCGTAGTAGGAGGCCGCGAAGCCGAAGCCGGAGACGAACATGCCGTCGTAGTGCTCGGCCGCGATGGAGGCGGAGTACATGTCGTAGACGCCGATGAGCGGGGCCGTCCCCGGGGCGGCGATCCGCTCGCGCAGCCGCTGCCCGTAGCCGTCGTGAAGGTTTTCGTGACGCAACGCCATCTCCTCACCTGTCGGGGATCCGTGCGCGACACGCACGGGACTTTGCCGAAAATTGGCCATTCCTATGGCCAACTGAGGCATCATCACTATGCGTCCTTTAATGTTCCGTGGGCAAATCTTTAATGGATGTTCCCTCCTTCGAGTGAGTCCGATCAGATTTATCGGATTGGTCATTCCATCGGATCTCAATTCATCGATCCGGTGCCTGACCGACGGTCGGGAGGACGCTCGGGACGACGGTCCGGAGCGGCAGCCGCCCGCCCCGTACGTACCAGTGGCCGCCTGCCCGCAGATGGTCGACCAGGGCGCGCTGGACGGCGGTGTCGCGGGGGAGGGACTCCAGCGGCCGTTCGATGTCGCCGAAGACGAATTTCAGCGGATTGGTGTCCTCGGGCACCGACGGCCGGTCCGGCCGCTCCAGCGGGGAGAACCGCCGCTGGAACCGGATGATGTTCGACTCGGCCGGCAGATGGTCGGCGAGCTGCGGATCGAGCAGCCAGGAGAAGATGTGGCAGCTCCGGTACGGCTCCCCGGGGAAGTGCCGGGGGAAGAACACCCGGGCCCGGTCCAGCGCGCGGTCGCAGGCCGCGGGGGAGAGCGGCCCGCAGTGGTCGGGGATGTGCAGTTGCAGGCTCCACCCGTCGGCGCCCGGGGCCCGGGCCGCCGGGACGTCCGCGCCGGTGGCCCGGGTGCGCTGGAACTGGAGCCGGCCGAGCTGGAACAGCTCGCCCCGGAAGTGCAGCGTCAGCCAGCGCGCGTTGCCCAGTCCGGAACGGCCGCGCCACCGGCTGACCGCGAGCTGTCGGCCGAGGTCGGCCAGCGTCGACCCGGTCACCTCCGCCGGGATGCCGAGCGCCCGGTGGTGCGCCCGGGCGAGCGGGGCCAGCGCGACGAACAGCAGGGTGGCGAGGCCCTCGCCGCCGGCCGTTCCGGCGGCCCAGTCACGGTCCAGCCCGGC
>NZ_JZWY01000124.1:0-10395 GCF_000966955.1 Streptomyces sp. NRRL S-495 | reverse complement strand
TCACGGTCCAGCCCGGCCGGTTGCCCGAGCGTTCCCACGGCCGCGGCCTGCGTGCGCAGCATCTCCTCGAAGAACGTCCGCAGTCCCCGGTCGCGGTCCAGCCGGGTCCGGGCCGCCAGGAGGCCGTTCACCTCCTCGAACGGCACCGCGAGCGCCCGCAGTGCCTCGACCAGGTCCTCGTCCACCGGGAGCCGCGGGAACCGCGGGAGTTCGGGGAGCCGGGGGATCCCGGGGAGTCGAGCGGGCCCGGGGGACTCGGGGGACTCGGGGACGTGCGGCGGGTGCGGCAGATCGGGCGTTCTCGACGGCACTTCGGAGCCCTCCACGGGTGCGGCGTCCGGCCCGCCCGGCCGGCGGACCCGACCGGGCGACCCTACCGGCGGTCCGACCGCACGGTCCGGCCATGCGCGGCCATGCGGTCCGGCCGCGCCCGCCGCGTCCGCTACGCCCCCGGCCTCCGCCACGCCCGCAGCGCGCCCAGCGCCCGCCGGGCCGACCGGGTGGCGACCGGCGGCAGCAGGTCGAGCAGCAGCCGGCGCGCGCCCGAGCGCCGCGCCGCCGGACGGACCGCGTTGTTGAGCCGCAGCACCGACGCGCCGGCGATGCTGTCCTCGTCCACCGTGAACCCCTCCGACCGCCAGTCGCGCGCCAGCAGTACCCGCCGGACCGGCTCCGGATCGCCCCACATCCCGTAGAACTTCATCGGCGTCAGCAGCACCGGTCGCAGCCCGCCGGTGAACACCGCCTGCCAGACCGCCGCCGACACACCGGGCGTGTGCTCCGAGCGGTAGTCGTCCAGCACCACCAGGCCGTTCCCGGACAGCGCCCGCCGCGCCACCTCGATGTCCCCGGCCACGTGCTCGTAGAGGTGGGAGGCGTCGATGTGGACGAAGCGGCAGCTGCCGTCCGGGACCCGGCCGTCGGCCAGCACCGAGGTCGGCGCCTGCACGATGGTCGGCAGCTCCGGATGGAACGCGAGGTAGTTCGCCTCGAAGCCGCTCCTGGTGAGCGAGGCCCGGTAGGACATCGTCATCTCGGCGGCGTTGTCGGCGTCGCCCGCCTCCGAGTCGAACAGGTCGCAGACCGTCAGGCGCTCGCCCGGCCGCAGATGGTCGCCGAGCAGGACGGCGCTGCGCCCCAGGTAGCTGCCGAGTTCGAGGATGTCGCCGGTGGTGCCGGCCGCGCTCTGGGCGGTGAGGAGGTGCCCGAAGGCCTCCTGGTCCAGCCGGAAGAACCAGCCGGGGATGTCCTCCCGGCGCGCGGCGGGCCGGGGTGCGCCCGGTCCGGGGCCGGTCGCGGACCGGGCGGCACCGGCGGTGTGCGCGGTGTCCGCGGCGTCGGCGATGTCGGCACTGGGCACGGCGGTCTCCCTCGGGTGCGGACGGCGCGGGTCGGGGACCGGCCCGTGACCTGGCCACTCGCGGCGGCGCCGGGGTGCCGGACGGACCGGCCGCGGGGGTGGCGGTCATCATAGCCACGTGTCGCGCCGGCGGGAGTCCCTCGGGGAGCAACGTGTCCGGCGGTCCGCTCAGGCGTTCGGCAGGCCGCGTTCCAGTTCGGCGATCGTCTCGGTCAGCCAGGTTCGCTCCGCCGCGCTGGAGGCCCGGGCGACCAGCAGGATGCCGCGCCGGAACGGATTGGGTTCCCGCTCGGCGGTCACCGGGAGCCCGTCGGCGTCGTAGAAGAAGCTGCTCGGCGCCTCCAGGAAGGCGAGCCGCCGTCCGAGGACGGCGGCCTGCCGGGCCGGATCGGCCAGTCGGTCCAGGAAGGTGGCGACGGTGAAGAAGCGGATCTGGTCGGAGATCTCGACCTCGGTCGGCTCGGCCAGCCGCCGTTCCAGCTCGGCGCGCCCCTCGGCGGTCAGCTCCAGGACCTGCCGGGGGGCGGCGCCGGCGCCCGGCTCGGTGCGCCGCAGCAGCAGTCCGGCCTTCTCCAGCCGGGTGATCGCGGGGTAGAGCGCGCCGTCGCTGACCGGCCGGACATGGCCGGTCAGGCCGGTGATCAGGGCCTTCAGCTGGTAGCCGTGCAGCGGCTCGTCGTGCAGGAAACCGAGGATCGCGAGCGTCAGCACGGTCGGGGGCCCTCCGTTGTCGTGGCGTTCCGGCGTCGGTGTCGTCGGTGTCGTCGGTGTCGTCGGCGTTCCGGTCCGGAGCGGCGGTCGGCAGCCCGTGGCCGCGCGCTCCGTGACGACGCCACGATATCTCTTGTCGAGGTGCCTCGATTCGATGTATCTCTATTCGAGGTCATCGAGGCCATCGAGGTCATCGAGACCGAGGACCGACGGGGTGGTCGCCTCGGTCGTCGGCGCCTACTGGGTGGCCGGGCTGGGCGCCCCGGCGGTGGCCGCCGTCACTCTGGCCGGCACCGTGGAGAACCTGCTGCTCGGCCTGGTCCTGGTGGTCGCGTCCGGCACCACCGT
Organism: Streptomyces sp. NRRL S-495; assembly: GCF_000966955.1. Classification (NCBI taxonomy): domain Bacteria; kingdom Bacillati; phylum Actinomycetota; class Actinomycetes; order Kitasatosporales; family Streptomycetaceae; genus Streptomyces; species Streptomyces sp. NRRL S-495. The sequence goes on along the minus strand of NZ_JZWY01000124.1, from coordinate 7,976 downwards.
GCGGCTCGCGCACGCCCACGGCGCCGGGGACCGGGCCGGGGCCGGGCGCGTCGCCCGGGCCGCGTGGCGGCTCTGCGCGCTCGGCAGCCTCCTCATCGCCGTCCCCGGCTTCCTGGCCCGGGACCGGATCGCCGCCGCCTTCCTGGACGGCGAGGCCGCCGCGCTCGCCGCCGACTGGTTCGCCGTGGCCTTCCCGGCCTTCGCGCTGTTCTTCGCCCAGCGGATCGCCGACGAGCTGTTCAAGGGCGTCGGCGACACCCGGACGCCGCTGCGGACGGCCCTGCTCGGCAATGCCCTGCTGCTCGTCCTGGACCCGCTGCTGATCCTCGGGCCCGGCCCGTTCCCGGCGCTCGGCGTGACCGGCGCGGCGCTGGCGCTGACCGCCTCCCGAGCGGTCGCCCTCGCCGTCACCGCCCTGCTCCGCCGCCGCCACCGGCTGCCGGCCCCGGCGGGCGGGCTGCTCGCGGAGGGGCGCGCGATCACCGCGACCGGCGCGCCGTTCGGCCTGGACTTCACCGCGCGGATGGGCGTCGGGGCCGTCCAGCTCGGCCTGGTCGCGGCCTTCGGCGTGCCGGCCGTGGCCGGGTACGGGGTGGGGTACCGCGTCCTGCTGATCGTCACCATGGCCTTCTACGCCGTCCGGCAGGCCGCCGCCATCGAGGCCGCCCGGCTGACCGGTGCGGCCCGGCGGGCCGGTGCCGACCCCGCCGCCGTCGTGCGCTCCCTCGCCCGCGACACGGCCAGGCTGGCCGGGGCCCTCGGCGCGGGCGCGGCCCTGCTCTGCGCGGCGGCCGCGCGACCGGTGACCGCGCTGTTCACCGACGACCCGGCGGTGTCCGGCGAGGCCGTCGGCTTCCTCCGGATGGCCGGCCTCTACCTGCTGCCCTACGCGCTGGTGGTCGCCCTCGGCGGAGTGCACCAGGCGGCCGGCGCGGGACGGCGACCGGTGCTCGCGGTGCTGTTCGGCCTCGCCGCCCAGCTCGCGTCGGGCGCGGCCCTGTCGGGTCCGCTCGGCGTCCGCGGCCTCTGGGCCGGGATGACGATCGGCGCGCTGGTCCAACTCGCCCTGCTCCTGCCCCCGGTGTCCCGCCGCCGGGCCGGGGCCGCCGGGGACGTACTGGTCCCGAACGGGCCTGAGGAGGCGTCAGAAATTCGGCCCTGGCCCGTAATCGGTGGTAACGAAGGGTGACGGTTGTCTCAGCGAGCCTGGGAATCGGCAGGGCGGCAAGCGCGCGTCGCAGCCGGGTCGGCTCGAGCCGGCCCCGATCCAGCGCGGCGTACATCGCGCCGTGCCCGCGCCGGTGCTCGGCCGCCGGCGACAGGTCCACCAACGTCTTGACCGGCCCGTCCGTGCACAACAGGGCGTCGCTGAGCTCGAAGAGCACATCCGCTCGCTTGTACAGACTCTCGTAGAACTCGACCCGAAAGCGGGACAAGATGCCCAACGCGTCACCTGTGGGCGCGTCGACGGGAAGACTCATGGGCAGCGGCCGTTCTCTCGTGCCTCTTGACTCGACATCTCGAAGCGTGGAGAACGGCCGCCTCTGCTGTCCTGGAAAGAACCGCAGATCAGCAGGTCGGGTGACCAGCGAGGTTAAACAGAAGAGCGAGGTTGAACAGAAAGCTGAGGCGGCTCTCGCACGGATGATCAACCCCGTCGTGCGGGGCTGGATGGCCTGTTACGGGGCCTTCCACCGTCAGGCGCTGTCCCCCCTGCTCCGCCGCATCAACCCTGTTGCTGCTGATGGCAGGGTGATGGAGTCGTCGGCCGGCACCTGTGGTCGGCGCTCTTCGGCGGACAGGAATGGTGAGGACGGGCGAAGGTCCCGACCGGGTGGCGGTCGGGACCTGTTGGCGCGTGGGGCGCCGGTTCAGAACAGGCTCTTCTCGACGATCGCGTCGTCGGGGAAGCGGGGGCTGGCGGTGGCGTTCCAGCTGAGGCCCATGCCGATGGTGTTTCCGGCGCCCCAGAGCGAGGGCCCGGTGCGGGAGGGGCCCGCGCCGTCGGTGGTGCGGTTCCAGCCGCCCCAGTTGGCTCCGCCGTCGCTGGACTGGTTCTCCCAGACGTTGCCGTCGGTGCCGATGCAGGCGAGGGCCTGGTGGGACATGTTGTGGTAGCCGGGGTCGCCGGGGCTGGCGACCCGGTCCGGCGGTCCGCCCCGGGCCACGGCCACGCTGGAGTTGCAGACGCCGCCTCCCGGCAGGGGGGTCGGTGCGACGGTGTCGTTCGGGTTGTTCACGTTGTAGCCGCCGGTCCACACATGGTGGTCCATCCCGACTGCGGCGATGTTGATGTACAGCTCCCGGTTGCCGGCCCGGTTGAACCAGGTCCAGGAGAAGATCGTGTTCTCTCCCGCCGGCAGGTTGGTGGGCAGCTGCCAGTTCGCCAGCTCCGTGTAGTTGGTGCGGTAGGAGATGCCGCCGGGTTGGATCTCCATGCGCTGGGTTGCCAGCCTGCCGTTCACCGTGAGCACGGTGACGCTTGCTACGTTGCCCATGAGCACCGAGACCGCGGGCGTCCCGGTGGCGACGGCGTTGCCCGGGACCCTGGTCCAGCCGGACCAGTTGTTGTTCTCCAGGTTCTGCAGCAGGGTGTAGTAGATGGCGCCGTCGACGCCGGTGTGGAAGACGGTGATCCGGCCGGCGATGGTGACGACGGTCGGTGCGTCACGGGTCTCGTGTGCCACGGGGATCTGCCGGTACGGGTTGCCGTTGTAGCTGACCCAGATGCGGTGGTCGAGGCCGGTGACGGCGGTGTACTCGATGCCCCCGGTGTTCAGGACGCTCGGCGGGAAGTCGCTGCGGGCGGATCCGCCGCTGTTGACCCATCCTGACTCCGGGCGCGCCGCAGCCACCGCCGGCGGCGCGGTAACCCCGGTCAGCAGGCCGCCGCAGGCCAGGGCCGCCAGACCGGCCCGGACTGCGGTTCCCCGCCGCCCGCCTCGTGAACGATTACCCGCTCGTGGATGTGAATACCTCATGACAGCACTCTCCTCGTCTCTCCCGACAGCGCAGCGTTTCCGAACTCTTCGATCCGAGGGCCCGGGTCACATCGCCTCCGATGCACCCGACCGATACAGCACGCTAGGGGCCCCGCGTCCGGGCGATGTCCTCTCCACGCTCTGCCCGTTGTCCCGGAGCGCACCGCAGTAGCGCCGGTGTCGTGGCGCGACTGGCACTCCCTCACCGAGACGCTGGAGCCCGAACAACCGGGCCGCCTACGACTGTGGCCAAGCACAAGGAGGCCCGGGCCGTCAACGCGGGTCTGCACAGGCCAACAGCCTGGAAGCGGGTCTGTCCAGCCAACGGCTCTGTCCGTGATCGGTGGTAGCGCCGTGTAGTGATCACTGGAGGAGGATGCGGTGGCGGAGCAGGGGAACCTGGCTCGGCCGTGCATCTGCCTCATGATCCGCTTGGTTTGCGTGTCGACGCCCTCGGTGCGGCCGTTGTGGTACGGGAGGGTGAGTCCGGCGTCGACGGCGCTTGAGGGCGAAGTCGTCGATGCCGAGCACGCGCGGGACGCGCAGCGGCGGTACCGCCCTGCGCATGAGCATCCGCAACGCGGTCGAGCGGGAGATCGCGCAAGCCAGCAGCCGGGAGAGGCGGGCGCCCGCCCGGCCCGCCAACTCCTTGACCACGGAGCCGAGCTGGTTGGCCAGACGGTTGGTGCGACGCTGATAGCGCTCCACAACACCGGGAACCTGCTCACGGAACGTCTGCCGCGGGCAGCCGAGCACCGGACACACCAGGCGCCGGACCCGCACCGACGCCACGACCCGCCGTCCATCCACCGGCACATCTGCGACTACCCGCCCGTGGAAGCCGTGCACCCGCCCCGTCGGCTGCCCGCACACCGGGCACGGCACCGGATCGTCCCGGGTCCGCGCCGACACCCGGATGACCTCGCCCTCGTCCGTCACGCCCTCGACGACCAGGGTCGACAGTCCCGAAAACACCACACCCACAAGCGGGCCGGAGCCAGAAATTCGGTTGAGCGAGCGGAATGCGCCTGCTTGAGCTGCGCACGATCGATTTCCGGGACCGGAGCGTGAGCTGTGGAACTGAACAGCAGTCACACGGCCCTGATCGGCGCCGCCACCGCGGCACTCGCGGCCGCCCGTAGTGAGCGGTATAGCGCGGTCCAGGGGCCGGTTACCGCCCCCGGCGTCGTCGTCGAGGCGCACACACCCTGTCCGGGCAGCCCGTCGACGGCTCCGACGGGCTGGCGATCCAGGACCACACGGCGCTCTGACCGCCCGCCGGACAGCACCCATGACCGAGCCGACGGCCGTGCCTCGGCACCCCGGGGGGCCGACCGTTCCGGCAACTCGGAGACCTGCTGCCCGAGAAGCCAGAAGACCGCGCTCGACCCGGGCCACCCGGCCGTCAGTAGGAACTCCCTGCGCATCGGCCTGCCCGAAGGGCTGACCCCGGAAGGCCTGCGCCAGGACCGGATCCTCGACGGAGCCTTCGCCACCGGTGACCCCCTCAAGCTCATGAGGCTCCTCGGGATCACCGACGCGACCGCCATTCGGTACGTCGGCGCCGCCTGTCCGGAGCGCACCGCGAAGCTGCCGAGGTAGCCAACCACCAGCGCATTGATCACGTGTCGCGGTGAACTGCGGAATCCCCGACCGCGCCGAAGACAGGCACGGCGGCGACCTGTCATGCCTGGTCGCTCCGATTGCTCGCGCGGTAGTGCCAGATGCCGGAGGTCCGGTGGTCGTACTCCGAGAACGCGTCAAGCGGTCCGACCCGCTCGTACGCCTCCTCGGTCCGCGGGTGGTCGCGGCGGGCCAGTGCCCAGGCCGCCTCCAGTCGCAGATCCTTGTCCTCCTCGTCGAGGAGCGCCAGGAAGGCGTCCAGGACGGGGGCGCTCCGGTCGTCGTAGTCGGAGAGGGACTCTGCGGCGCGCCGCCGCACCCAGAGGGTCTCGTCGCGGACCAGCACGAGCAGGGCGTCCCGGACCGCAGGCTCGAGTCGCTTGTCGGGAGTGAACCGCTGGGCGAACACCTGGGCGACGGAGGCCCGGACCTCGGGCTCGGGATCGTGGACGAGGCCGAGCAGCGCCGATGCGGCCGCGTCGCTGCGGGCGGCCCGCTCCCGGCCCACGCAGAACACGGCCTCGCTGCGTACGCTCGGATCGGGATGGCCGATGTACCGCAGGCCGATGGCCTCCTGCTCCGGATGCCCGTGGCCGGTGTAGATGTCCAGGACGGCGGCGAGGACCTGCCCGTCGGGCTCCTCCTGCGCCCAGGACGCCAGGAAGTCGACATCCTGAGCGACGTCCGCTGCGCGGTCCACCGTCGCCAAGAGGTTCCGGTGCCAGAAGACCTGCGCGAGGAAGCGGCGGTGCAGGGGATCGGGGTGGTGCCGCAGCGAGGCGAGCCCGGACCAGATGCGTGGGCCGCGGCGCCGGCCCAGGTAGTAGGCAGCCGCGAACCAGTTGCTGTCCCCGTCCTGCGCGTGCGGGACGGCGCGTGCCATCACTTCGTCGAGAGGCGGGAACACGTCGAACGCCCACTCGAGGTGGGTGAGGACAGCCCCGTGGCCGTCCCGCACGGTGCGACCGCCGAGGGAGAACTCGTCGATCGTGTCACCCTCAGGATCGTCGACCCGGCGCATGACAGCAGGTTCTGCGGCTCCGGTCCGCCTGCGCAGTTCTTCGACCACGCCCGTCTCGTGCCAGTACCGGGCCAGGTCCAGCAGTTCCCGCCGGGAAGCCTCGGGCAGGCGAAGCCGAGGTTCTTTCCCGAGTACTGCGTAGACCAGCGTGGGGGAGCCGGTGTCGACCGCCCGCAGCAAGGGAGTGCCACCGTCCGGAAGCTCGAGGTCCTGGTCGGCACCCCCGTCGACCAGAACCCCAGCGGTGAGGTGATCGAACCTGGCCACGGCGGCGCAGAGCAAAGGCAGCCCGTCGGGGCCCAAGGTGTCCGGCGCTGCCCCTTGTTCCAGACAGGTCCGCACCGTATCGGTGTCCCCGGTGGTCACGGCACTGACCAACCGGCCGGCCAGGTCCAACGACGAATCCGTCAACGGCTCCCCCTGATGGTGTGTTCGAAGTGAGCAACGTACCCGAAGCAACGAGTGAGTGCCGAGGCCACCCGTCAGCGACGAAGCGCCCGGTCGAGCGGGACCGAAGACGGTGCCACGCGGAACACGCTCGTAGGATCCCTGCCTGTGCAGCCTCAGCCTGTGGGTTCCAGCCGATGACCGACCGAGAATCCGCGAACCCGCGCACTTCCCCGACGTCCCGATCCGAGGTCCTGACCGGACGTCCTGACCCGACGGCCGAGCTTGGCGGAGCATCAGCGACGCCGTAACCTCCTGGCGGTGACTCTGACGGAGACGCAAGGCCTCGTATCGATGACCGACGGGGCGCAGCTGCATTGGAAGGCACTGGGGGACACGACTCGGCGGCCGGCCGGGGTCCTGCTCCACGGTGGCCCCGGGTTGCCGGACTATCTGGGCGGTGTCGCCCCGATGGTCGCGGACCTCGCGGCCGTGTACCGGTACGACCAGCGCGGCACGGGGTTGTCCGCGTGGCGGGGCCGACATTCCCTCGCCCGGCATGTCGAGGATCTCGCCGAACTCCTCGACGCGTGGGAGCTGTCCGAGGCCGTGCTGATCGGGCACTCCTACGGCGCCGGTCTGGCGAGTCGGTTCTGTCTGTGGCACTCCGACCGGGTGCGCGCCGTGCTGCTGATGTGCGGGCCGTTCGTCGGTGACTGGCGGACCGAGGAGCGAGCGGAACGCGGCCGCCGGATGTCCGCAGCCCAGCGGCAGCGGCTCCACGAGTTGGAGGAGTTGCCGCAGCGCACGGAGGAGCAGGAGGTCGAGCTGCTCACCCTGGCATGGTTCACCGACCACTCCGACCCCGAACGCGGGTGGCGCTGGGCGGCCCAGGGTGCCCGGCGGCGTCGGCCGGTCAACTGGTCCATGAACGCCGAACTCGGCACCGAAGGACGCGCCGATCCGCTCGACGGGCACCTTGCCGAACTGCGCGCACGCCTGCCCGTGCGGGCGGAGATCCTCGGTGGGGTCGACGATCCCCGCCCCGTGTCGGCACTCGAGTCGCTGGCGCTCCGGCTGGCTCTTCCGCTGACCCGGATCGAGGGCGCGGGGCACGAGCCCTGGCTGGAGCAGCCCGACGTGGTGCGTGCGCACCTGCGGCGATTCGTGCAGGACGCCGTGGGCGGATAGGGCTTCAGCGCTCAGTGTCCCGGAGCGTGGGTGCGGGTGCGGGTGCGGGTGCGGGTGCGGGTGCGGGTGCGGGCATGGGTGCGGTGGGTCGGTGGGCGGCCGGGAGGCGGGTGGCGAGGAATGTGCCGGTGGCGGCCACGGCTGCCAGGGCGATCAGGGCCGGGACGAGGGTTTCGGCCGGTGGGCGGCCGGCGGCGAGGGTGGTCGCGGCGGCCACGCCGAGGGCGGGGCCGATGTTCATCGCGGTCTGCTGGAGCCCGCCCGCGACCCCGGCGGTCCCGAGCGGCGCGGCGCGGACGACCGCCGTCGTCGCGGTGGCCATCACCGCCCCGAAGCCGGTGCCCAGCAGCAGGAACGCCGCGCTCGTCATGAGCACCGGGGTGTCGGGGCGGAAGCCCGAGGCCAGGAGGATGCCCAGGGTGAGCGAGGACATCCCCGCCACCACCGTCCGGCGCGGACCGTGACGTCGGCTCAGGATCGCCGAGACGGGCGCGGCCACCACCATCGCGAGCGCGAGCGGCAGCGCCCGGAGCGCAGAGGCGAGCGGGTCGAGGGCGAGCACGTCCTGGAGGAAGTAGGTGACGAGGAAGAGCGTGCCGAACAGGGCCGCCGAGGCGGTGAGCAGGACGCCCAGCGCGGGGGCCACGGTCGGGGTGCGGAGGACGGCCGGTGGCAGCAACGGGTGCCGGGTCCGCCGTTCGTGGCGGAGGAAGGCGGTGCCGAGTGCCGTCGCGGCCGCCAGCCCGAGCCAGACGGTCGGGGACAGGCCGTGC
>NZ_JZWY01000123.1:0-476 GCF_000966955.1 Streptomyces sp. NRRL S-495 | reverse complement strand
GTCGGGGACAGGCCGTGCTCGGGTACCTCGGCCAGAGTGAACACCAGCGCGGCCAGCGCGCCGCCCAGCAGCCCGGCACCCGGCAGGTCCAGCCCGGCACCCGGCGCCGGCGCGGCGGCGGTGTCCGCAGCGGTGGCCGCCTCGGCAGCGGTCCCCTCGGCCGACGGGGGCAGCCGGACCAGCAGCGCCGAGACGCCGGCAACGACGGCGGGGACGATCGTCAGGAAGAAGACCGACCGCCAGCCCAGTTGGGCGGTCAGGGCACCGCCGACCAGGGGACCGGCGGCGGCCGAGAGCCCGATCGCGCTGGTGCGCCAGGCGATCGGCCGGGCGAGCAGGTCGGCGGGGTAGACGGCCCGCAGCAGCCCCAGGGTGGCGGGTTGGAGCAGCGCGCCCGCCACGCCCTGGAGGACGCGCAGGCCGATCACCCAGCCGATCCCGGGGGCGAGGCCGATGCCCGCCGAGGCGACTCCGAA
>NZ_JZWY01000122.1:0-1217 GCF_000966955.1 Streptomyces sp. NRRL S-495 | reverse complement strand
CTCCGAAGCCGATCGCGCCGATCGCGAAGACCCGGCGGTGGCCGAACCGGTCGCCGAGCCGGCCGGCGAACACGAGCAGGGCGGCCACGGTGACCAGGTAGGCGGTGGTGGTCCACTGCACGGCGGCCAGGGAGGTGTCCAGGTCGCGGCGGAGGCTGGGTTGGGCGACGGTGAGCACCGTGCCGTCGAGGGCGACCACGGCGGCGCCGAGGACGCTGCCGACGAGGGTGAGGCGCTGGGCGCGGGCGGGCGTCATCCGGCAACCCGGCCGAGGTGGGCGTCGAGGGTGGCGCGGAGGAGGGGTTCGACGCTGTCGCCGCCGGTGGCGAGGCGGAGACTGCCCCAGGCGCGGAGCTGGGCGAGACCGTGCAGATTGGCCCAGAGCGCCGCCGCCACCACGGTGGGCGGCGGTCCGTCCCCGTCCCCAGCCCCGTCCCCGTGACCGGCGCCGGCGGGCGGCCGGATCGCGGCGACCAGGCGGGTGACGGCCTCGAAGAGGGGGAGCGAGGTGCGACGCAGTTCCGCGCCGCTGCCCTCCAGCACGTCGTGACGGAACATCAGCTCGAACATGCCCGGCTGCTCGGCCGCGAAGGCGAGGTACCCGCGGGCGAGGCCGTCGAGCCGCTGCCGGGCCGCGGCCGCCGAGGCAGAGGCGGAGGTGCCGGCGGAGCCGGGCGCGTCGAGCCCCAGTGCGGTGGCCAGCTCGCCGAAGCCGTGTCCGGCGATGGCGGCGAGCAGTTCGGCGTGGGTGGCGAAGTACCTGCGCGGGGCGCCGTGCGAGACCCCGGCCTGGCGGGCGATCTCGCGCAGGGTGAGGGCGTGGACGCCCTCCAGCGCGAGCAGTTCGACCCCGGCCGCGACCAGGCGGGCACGCAGGCCGACGGCCTTGTCCTGTTCGGTCATGGGGATGTTTCTATCAAGATCGAGTAGACACTGTCTACTCGCGCACTGTCTACTCGCGCTCCCGTCCGGCCCGGGGGCACAATCGCCGCATGGACGAGGGCGGCGAGCCGGCCTGCTGGCTGGACCGGGTGTGCGAGGACTGCGGACGGGTGCGCGAGCGGCCGGGCCCCGGGCCCTGTGAGAACTGCGGCAGCGGGGCAGAGGGGACAAACGGGACGCACGGCCAGGACAAAGAGAACCCCCGGGCGGCTCACCGGAGGTGAGCCGCCCGGGGGCAGGGGAGTCAGTCGCGTCCCCGGGTCAGCGTGACAGCC
>NZ_JZWY01000121.1:0-40862 GCF_000966955.1 Streptomyces sp. NRRL S-495 | reverse complement strand
CCCGGGTCAGCGTGACAGCCCGTCCAGAGCCTGACCGGGGCCGGGGCCGGGTTCCAGCGCGTCCTCGGCGTCCGGCGAGTCCTCCACCGGCTCCACCCCCGGACCCTGCACGGGCAACACCGCCTCAGCAGCCACCCCGCCCGCGACCGGACCGCCCGCAGCCCCGCCCGCCCGCGCCTCCGGCACCCACGCGCCCCGCCGCCGCGCGACCACCGCGCCCAGCCGCTCCACGGCGGGCTGGGTGTACCGCGCGGCCAGCGGCCCGGTGACCACCAGGATCAGCACGTACGCCGTGGCCAGCGGCCCGAGCCCGGGCTCGATGCCGGCCGTCACGGCCAGCCCGGCGATGACGATCGAGAACTCGCCCCGGGAGACCAGCGCCCCGCCGGCCCGCCACCGTCCGCGGGTGGCGATCCCCGCCCGCCGGGCCGCCCAGTAGCCGGTGGCGACCTTGGTGACGGCGGTGACGGCGGCCAGCAGCAGTGCCGGCAGCAGCACCGGCGGGATGCTGGTCGGATCGGTGCTGAGACCGAAGAACACGAAGAACACCGCCGCGAAGAGGTCGCGCAGCGGGCTCAGCAGGGTGTGCGCGCCCTCGGCGGCCTCGCCGGAGAGTGCGATGCCGACCAGGAACGCGCCGACCGCCGCCGACACCTGGAGCTGCTGCGCGATGCCGGCGACCAGCAGCGTCAGCCCCAGCACCACCAGCAGCAGCTTCTCCGGGTCGTCGTGCGAGACGAAACGGGAGATCAGCCGGCCGTAGCGGAGCGCGACGAACAGCACCGCTCCCGCCGTGGCGAGCGCGATGGCGAGGGTGATCGAGCCGGCGACCAGCCCGGCCCCGGCCAGCAGGGCGGTGAGGATCGGCAGGTAGACCGCCATCGCGAGGTCCTCCAGCACCAGGATGCTGAGGATCACCGGGGTCTCCCGGTTGCCCAGCCGGCCGAGGTCGCCGAGCACCTTGGCGATGACGCCCGAGGAGGAGATCCAGGTGACGCCGGCCAGCACCACGGCCGCCACCGGGCCCCAGCCGAGCAGCAGCGCGGCGACCGCGCCGGGTATCGCGTTGAGCAGGAAGTCGACCGCGCCGGCCGGGTACTGGGCCTTCAGATTGGTGACCAGGTCGGCGGCGGTGTACTCCAGACCCAGCATCAGCAGCAGCAGGACGACGCCGATCTCGGCGCCGGTCGCCACGAACTCCTCGCTGGCGCTCAGCGGCAGCAGCCCGCCGGTGCCGAAGGCGAGGCCGCCGAGCAGGTAGAGCGGGATCGGGGAGAAGCCGTACCGGCCGGCGATCCGGCCGAGCAGACCGAGGACGAGGATGACCGAGCCGAGCTCGATGAAGACGGTGGCGGTGTGCACCCCCCGATCACCCCCGCTCCAGGATCGCCGCCGCCGCGTCCACACCCTCGCGGGTGCCGATCACGATGAGCGTGTCTCCGCCGGCCAGCCGGAAGTCCGGCGCGGGCGAGGGGACGGCGCCGGTGCGCCGCAGTACGGCGACGATCGAGGCGCCGGTCTCGGTGCGCATCCGGGTCTCGCCGAGCAGTCGCCCGTTCCAGTACGAGGTGCCGTCGACCGGGAGCCGCTCGGCGACCAGGCCGAGGTCGGTGGTGTGCAGCAGGGCCGGGCTGTGGTGGGTCGGCGTCAGGGCGTCGACCAGGGCGGCGGACTCCTCGGCCGTCAGTCGGAACGCCTGCGAGCAGGCGTCGGGGTCGTCCGAGCGGTAGACGTTGAGGCTGCGTGAGCCGTCGCGGTGCGCGATCACCGACAGGTGCCGCTGTTCTCGGGTGGTGAGGTCGTACTGGACACCGACACCGGGCAGCGGAGTGGTCCGGACACGGGCGATCGACACGGCGGCTGTCCTCTCGTCAGGGGGGGTTCCCTCGGTGTGCGCGGACACGGACACGGGCGCGCCGGGGCAGGGGAACACCGGCGCCTGACCGCGTACGGGACGCGAACGCGCAACCGGATCAATAGTAATGAGTATGTAAAGTCCGAAAATGTGGCCAGGCCCGTGCGGGGCGCCGGAGGGCGCGGGCACGGGCCTGGCACGGACCGGGCGACTGCGTGACGGTCCGCGGGTTCTGGAGCTCGGGGGGTCCGACGCGGTGGGCCTACTGCGGCGGCCGGTCGTCCCGCAGCTGGTCCTTGATCTTGTCCTGCGCCGTGTCGACGTGGCCGCTGTACTTGCTCTGCGTCCGTTCGTCGATCATGTCGCCGGCCTTGTCCACGCCCCTCTCGGCCTGGTCCTCATGGCCCTTGAGCAGGCCCTTGAGCTTATCCAACATGGACATCTGGTCACACTCCCGGAAGAGACGGCCCCACCTCCTCCAGCATCGCCGCAGACCGGGGTGTCCGCATCCGGTCAGCTTTCGCGCCGGGGTTGGCAAGACGTCCCGGAGCATGTCAAATCGGGAGACCCACAGACCGTCGGAAGGACTCACGTTGAACGCTCGGACCGGTCGCCCGGCCACCGCACCCCGCTCCAAGGCCGCCCCCACCCGCAGGACGGCGGGCGCCGCGCTGGCGGTCGCGGCGCTGGTGACCCCGCTGCTGCTGGTCGGCACCGGCAGCGCCGCCGCCGACGCGGACCCGGCCCGCAACGGCGCGAAGCTGGCCGCCCGGCTGATCGCGGGCAGCGACGCCGACGACGCCTTCGGGACCCTGGAGGCTTTCCAGCGGTTCGCCGACCGCAACGGCGGCACCCGGGTGGCCGGCGCCCGGGGCCACGAGCAGTCCGCCCAGTACGTCTACGACCAGGCCCGCCGGGCCGGGCTGAAGGTCTCCAAGCAGGAGTTCGAGTACACCTTCTTCCAGGCCCTCTCCGAGAAGTTCGCCGTCGTCTCCCCGCAGGCCGAGACGGTGCCGCTGAAGGCCATGACGTACTCCCTCAGCGGCCCGGCGGGGGGCATCACCGCCCCGCTCGCGGTCGTCCCGGTGGACGACACCACCGGCTGCGAGGCGTCCGACTACGGAGGCGTCCGACTACGCGGTCGGCGCCTTCACCGGCAAGGTCGCGCTGATCAAGCGCGGCGGCTGCAGCTTCGCGGTCAAGCAGGCGGCCGCGGCGGCCGCGGGCGCGGCCGCCGCCGTCGTGTACAACAACACCGACGCCGAGCTCAGCGGCACGCTGGGGGAGCCGGACGCCGGGCGGCTCCCGGTCGGCAGCACCAGCAAGGCGGCCGGCGAGGCCCTCGCCGCCAAGGCCGCCGCCGGGCCGGTCACCGTCAGCCTGGACCTGCGCACCTTCATGGAGAAGCGCAAGACCTGGAACGTGCTGGCCGAGACTCCCGGCGGGGACCCGAACAACACCGTCGTGGTCGGCTCCCACCTCGACTCGGTGGTCGAGGGGCCCGGCATCAACGACAATGGCTCGGGTTCGGCCGGCATCGCTCGGGTTCGGCCGGCATCCTCGAGGTCGCCAAGAACCTCGGCACCCGGCCGGTCAAGAACAAGGTGCGGTTCGCCTGGTGGTCCGCCGAGGAGTTCGGCCTCAAGGGCTCCGAGGCGTACGTGGACTCGCTCTCCGAGGCCGACAAGAAGAAGATCCGGCTCTACCTCAACTTCGACATGATCGCCTCGCCCAACTCGGCCCAGTTCGTCTACGACGGCGACGACTCCGACCACGTCGGCTCGGGCCCCGGCCCGGCGGGCTCCGCCCAGATCGAGCGCCTGATCACGGACTTCTTCGACGACTGGAGCGTCCCGCACGAGGGCACCGACTTCACCGGCCGCTCCGACTACGGGCCGTTCATCGAGGCGGGCATCCCGGCCGGCGGCACCGACACCGGCGCCGAGGTGATCAAGAGCGCCGACCAGGCGGCCAGGTACGGCGGCACCGCCGGGGTCGCGTTCGACAAGTGCTACCACAAGGCCTGCGACGACCTGGAGAACCTGGACCTCGCCGCCTTCGACCTCAACATCGACGCCATCGCCAACGCCGTCGGCCGCTACGCCTGGGACCTCTCCTCGCTGACCGCGCCCGTCGCGCCGAAGCAGACCGAGGGCCAGGTGGGCAGCGGCGGCGGCCTCCAGGAGAGCCACGCCCACGAGGTCGCGGCCTGAGCAGCCCTGAGCACGGCTGATCAGGGCTGACCCCGCCTCCGGCCCCGCCCCCGCGTTCCTCGGGGGCGGGGCCGCACGCCTGTCGGAATCCCGCCGGAATCCCGCCAGGATGCGCGCCGGTGCCGGGCGATCGGGGGTCCGCCGGGTGCGCGGAGCGGTGGCCTGACACCATGGACGGCGAGCGCACGACACCGTGACACCCTCGGAGGAATCAGCACCATGAGCAGTACGCACTACGACGTCGTCGTTCTCGGGGCCGGTCCCGGCGGGTACACCGCGGCCGTCCGCGCCACCCAGCTCGGCCTGAAGACCGCCGTCGTGGAGTCGAAGTACTGGGGCGGGGTCTGCCTGAACGTCGGCTGCATCCCCTCCAAGGCCCTGCTGCGCAACGCGGAACTCGCGCACATCTTCACCAAGGAGGCCAAGACCTTCGGCATCAAGGTCGAGGGGAAGGTCACCTTCGACTACAGCGAGGCGTTCAAGCGCAGCCGCACCGTCGCCGACGGCCGCGTCAAGGGCGTCCACTACCTGATGAAGAAGAACGGCATCACGGAGTACGACGGCCGCGGCACCTTCGTCGACGACCGCACCCTCCAGGTGGCCCTGAACGGCGGCGGCTTCGAGCTCGTCACCTTCGACCACTGCATCATCGCCGCCGGTGCCAGCACCCGGTTGCTGCCCGGCACCAGCCTGAGCGACCGCGTGGTGACCTACGAGGAGCAGATCCTCACCGAGGACCTGCCGGGCAGCATCGTCATCGCGGGTGCCGGCGCGATCGGCGTCGAGTTCGCCTATGTGCTGCACAACTACGGTGTGCAGGTCACCATCGTGGAGTTCCTCGACCGGATGGTGCCGCTGGAGGACGCGGAGGTCTCCGCCGAGCTGGCCAAGCAGTACCGCAAGCTCGGGATCCAGGTGCTCACCTCGACCCGGGTGGACTCGATCGACGACAAGGACCCGGCCGCCAAGGTCAAGGTCACCGTCACCGCCAAGGACGGGCAGCAGCAGGTCCTGGAGGCGGACAAGGTCCTCCAGGCGATCGGCTTCGCGCCGCGCGTCCACGGCTACGGCCTGGAGAACACCGGCGTCAAGCTCACCGAGCGAGGCGCGATCGCGGTCGACGGCCGGGGCCGGACCAACGTCCCGCACATCTTCGCGATCGGTGACGTCACCGCCAAGCTGATGCTGGCGCACGCCGCCGAGTCGATGGCCGTGATCGCCGCCGAGACCATCGCCGACGTGGAGACCATGGAGCTGGACTTCGCGATGATCCCGCGCGCGACCTACTGCCAGCCGCAGATCGCGAGCTTCGGCTACACCGAGGCGCAGGCCCGCGAGCTGGGTCACGACGTCAAGGTCGCCAAGTTCCCGTTCACCGCCAACGGCAAGGCGCACGGCCTCGGCCACCCGATCGGCTTCGTCAAGGTCATCAGCGACGGCACCCACGGCGAGCTGCTCGGCGCCCACCTGATCGGCCCCGAGGTCACCGAGCTGCTGCCGGAGCTGACGCTGGCCCAGCAGTGGGACCTCACCGTGCACGAGGTCGCCCGCAACGTGCACGCGCACCCGACGCTGGGCGAGGCGGTCAAGGAGGCGATCCACGGGCTGGCCGGTCACATGATCAACATGTGATCAGCCCGTAGCGCGGCCGGGTCCGTCCGGCGGGGATCACCCCGCCGGACGGACCCGTCGTGTTTCCTGCGGGGTTCCCGCCGCGGTGCGACTCTCCCGCGGCGGTCAGAGCGTCGGTGACGGCGGCCGCTCGAAGAAGGACTCCAGCACCACGGTGGCCTGGGTCCCGTTGACGCCCTCGATCGCGTAGAGCCGGCGCAGCACGTCCTGGAGCTGCTCGGTCGTCGGCGTCCGCACCTTGACCAGCACCGACGCGGCGCCGGCGATGATGTGGGCCTCCTCGATCTCGGGGATCGCGGCGAACGCCCCGGCCGAATCGCCCATCCACGCGGACGAGTCGACCATCACGAAGGCCAGTACCCCGAGGCCGAGCGCCTTCGGGTCGACCTCCACCGTCGTGCGGCGGAGGACGCCGCGCTCGCGCAGCTTGCGCACCCGCTCGTGGGCGGCGGCGGTGGAGAGCCCCACGGCGCGGCCGAGTGCCGCGTAGGCCTGGCCCGCGTCCTGCTGGAGCAACGCCACCAGGGCCCGGTCGGTGTCGTCCAGGTTTTCGATCGCCATGGCAGAACCATACCTGGTTCTGTCATACTCATGATCATCGGAACCACGTTCGGCCGTTTGCGATAGGACATGAATGATGTCTGGTCAGATTGAGTTCGGGTTGTACGAGATCCTGGACGACCGCTTCCGCCCCTGCACCTACGGGGACACCCGGCTCGAGCAGCTCCACGGGGACTGCCGCTGGGCCGAGGGCCCGCTCTACGTGCCCGCCTGGCGGCAGCTGATCTGGAGCGACATCCCCAACGACCGGATCCTGCGCTGGGACGAGGCCACCGGGACGGTCGGCGTCCGGCGGTCGGTGGCCGGGCACAGCAACGGCAACACCCTCGACCGCGAGGGCCGCCTGATCACCTGTGAGCAGGGCAACCGCCAGGTGACCCGCACCGAGCACGACGGCACGGTCACCGTCCTGGCCAGCCACTACCGGGGCAAGCGGCTCAACTCGCCCAACGACGCGGTGGTCCGCTCGGACGGCGCGATCTGGTTCTCCGACCCGGACTTCGGCATCACCAGCGACTACGAGGGCCATGTCGCCGAGAGCGAGATCGGCGCCTGCAACCTCTACCGGATCGACCCGGACAGCGGTGAGGTCCAGCTCGCCGCCGACGGCTTCCGCGGCCCCAACGGGGTCCTGCTCTCCCACGACGAGCAGCGCCTCTACGTCTCCGACAGCCGCGCCGGGCACATCCGGGTCTTCGACATCCGCGAGGACGGCACCCTGGCCGGGGGCGGCGTCCACATCGAGGGCAAGGGTTGCCGCTTCGACAACATCCGCTTCGACCGCGACGGCCGGCTCTGGGCGGCGGCGTTCGAGAACGGCATCCACTGCTACGCCGAGGACGGCACCCTCATCGGCCGCATCCTCGTCCCCGAACCCGTCTCCAACCTCACCTTCGGCGGCCCCAAGCACAACCGCCTCTTCATCACCGCCACCACCTCGCTGTACTCGCTGGTGACCTCGATGACCGGCACCCACCGGGTCCCCCGCCACGCCTGACGCGGCCCCCGGTGCGACGGCCCCGGTGCGACGTTCCGCGGCGCCCCGGGGCCGTCGCCCTCCTCGGCCCGTCGCCCCCGTCCTGGATCTGCGAGCGGGACCGACCGAGGCCCCCGCCGCGACCGGAAGGACGACGACCCGCCATGACCGAGTTCCAGGTGATCTCCGACGACCCCCGCAACCGCCGGCTGTCCGGTGCCGCCGAGGAGGCCCTGCTGCGCCGACTGCTGCACGGCACCGTCTTCGACCCCCGGTCCGGCACGGCCGCCACGACGGCGGCGGAGCGCGAACCCGAGGAGCGCCGGGCGAGCTCCGCGCACTGCCGCCACGCGATGTACTACGAGGACTGACCACCCGTCGGCCGGCCCACCGCGCGCCGCCGACCCGTCCTTCCCCTCCAGACCTGTTCCGACCAGGAGCATCGTGTGACGACCACCCTGCGCACGCCCCCGTCCTCCCCGGGCCCCGAATCCCCCCGATCCGCTCGGTCCCCTCAGTCTCCTCAGTCCGCTCAGCCCGCTCGGTCTTCCGGGCCCGCCCGGACCCTGCCCGCCGCCGACCCCGGCCCGCTCGGCAGCCCGTGGCCCGCCTCCGCCCTCCCCGGCCCGAACGGGGACCTGCTGATCGGCGGCGTCGGGCTGGCCGAGGCCGCCGACCGCTTCGGCACCCCGCTCTACGTCCTCGACGAGCAGGAGTTCCGCTCCCGCGCCCGGGCCTTCCGCCACGCCCTGCCGACGGCCGAGGTCTTCTACGCCGCCAAGGCCTTCCTGTGCAGCGCGGTGGTGGACTGGGCCGCCGACGAGGGCCTCGGCCTCGACGTCTGCTCGGCGGGCGAGCTCCGCCTGGCCGCGGCCGCGGGCTTCCCGCCCGAGCGCATCCTGCTGCACGGCAACGCCAAGACCCCCGAGGAACTGCGCCTCGCCCGCCGCCTGCGGGTCGGCCGGATCGTGGTCGACGGCGCCGCCGAGATCCCCCGGCTGGCCGCCCTGGCCGTCGCGGACGCCCCGCAGCGGGTGCTGGTCCGGGTCCTGCCCGGGGTGGCCGCCGGGCACCACCGCGCGGTGCGGACCGGCGTCGACGGGCAGAAGTTCGGCTTCCGGATCGACGGCGGGGACGCCGCCGACGCGGTCGCCCGGATCCTCGGCCAGCCCGGCCTGCGGCTCACCGGCCTGCACTGCCACCTGGGTTCCCAGATCACCGAGGCCGGACCCTACCTCGCCGCCGTCGACCGGCTGGTCGGACTCCTGGCCGAGATCCGCGACCGGCACGGCGTCGAACTGCCCGAACTCGACCTCGGCGGCGGGTACGGCGTCCGCTACCTCGCCGGGGACGCGGAGCTGGACCCGGACCGCTTCGCCGCCGAGCTCACCGCCCGGCTCGCCGCCCAGTGCGCCGAACACGGCCTCGCCGTCCCCAGGCTGCTGGTCGAGCCAGGCCGGGCGATCGCGGCTCCGGCCGGGGTGGCGCTCTACCGTGTCCTGTCGGTCAAGCGCGGTACGGACGGGCGGGCCTTCGCGGCCGTGGACGGCGGCATGAGCGACAACCCGCGCCCCGCCCTCTACGGCTCCGCCTACCAGGTGCGGACGGTCGGGCGCCCCACCGACGGTCCGACCGCGACCTTCGACGTGGTCGGCCGGCACTGCGAGGCCGGTGACGTCCTGGTGCACGGCGCCACGCTGCCGGCCGACCTGCGCCCGGGGGACCTCCTGGCCGTTCCGGCCGCCGGTGCCTACCAGCTCTCGATGGCCTCCGGCTACAACCTGGTCGGCCGGCCGCCGGTCGCCGCCGTGCGGGACGGGCGGCTGCGCCTGCTGATCCGACGGGAGACCGTCGAGGACCTCCGCGCCCGCGAGGTCGGCCGCTGACCCTGTCGACGGCCGGCCCTGTCGACGGCCGGCCCTGTTGCGGCTGACCGGGTCGACGGCCGACCGTCGACGGCCGCCCGGCACTCCGGGCCCGGGAGTGAATCCGCCTCCCGGGCCCGGAAATCCAGGTGCGCCCGGGCCGATTCCCGCCGCACACTGGGCCGGTCACGCACCGTCGCCGCGAAGGAGCCCCGTGCAGGGAGCAGTCAGCGTCTCGCCCGCCCAGATCCCCGAACTGCTGCTCGGCCTGGCCACCGTCCGCCCGGTCTTCCTCTGGGGCGCCCCGGGGATCGGGAAGTCCTCCCTGGTCAGGGAGTTCGCCGAGGCGCTCGGTCTGGAGTGCGTGAGCCTGGTCGGCACCCAGCTCGCCCCGGAGGACCTGATCGGCGTCCCGCAGCTCACCCCCGAGGGCCGCTCCCGGTTCTGCCCGCCCGAGCAGATCGCCCGTGACGAGCCCTACTGCCTGTTCCTGGACGAGCTCAACGCGGCGTCGCCGGACGTCCAGAAGGCCTTCTACTCACTGATCCTGGACCGCCGGATCGGTTCCTACGAGCTGCCGCCGGGCTCGATCGTGATCGGCGCCGGAAACCGGGCCACCGACGGCGCGCTCGCCCGCCCGATGGCGTCCGCACTGGTCAACCGCATGGTCCATGTCCATCTCCGGGCCAGCGCCGAGGACTGGCTGCGCTGGGCGGGCGGTGCCGGCATCCACCCCTGGATCGTCGACCACCTCACCGACCGGCCCGACCACCTGTGGTCCGCGCCGCCCAAGACCGAGGAGCCGTTCTCCACCCCGCGCGCCTGGCACATGCTCTCGGACGCGCTGCACTCCTTCGGGCCCACCCTGGACGAGGGGACGCTCAAGGTCGTCGCCCACGGGCTGCTCACCGCGCAGCACGCGATCGCCTTCTGCGGCTACGCCAAGATCGTCCGCAACTCCTACGGCCTGGAGGCGATCCTCAAGGGCGACGCCCGCTGGCCGCACCGGGTGGAGGACCGCGACCTGCTCTACTACCTGGCCGACGCCTTCCGCGGCCGACTGGTCAAGGAACTGCCCGCCCAGAAGGAGCACGCCTCCGGGGCGCAGCGGCAGACCGCGTTCCGGGCCAAGTCGCTGCTGGTGCAGCTGGCCGAGATCTCGGTGGAGGTCGCCCGGACGGTGATCGCCGACGGTTCGGACGGCAACCCGGTGCTGCCCCCCTGGTTCCTGATCGAGGCCGCCCGGGACATGCCCCGGCTGGTCGAGGCCCGCCGGTGAAGCGCGCCGCCGGGGCCCGCCGGTGAAGCGCACCCGGACCGACCGCAGGGAGCAGGACCCGGGCACCGAGGCCTTCGCGGAGGGCGTCCGGCTGCTCCGCCGCAATCCGGCCCTCGCCGCCCTGCGCGCCGACATCTGCCGCACCGAGGACTGCGACACCGCTCCGCCGGACGGCTGGGCGGTGGCCGACTCCAACGGCACCCTGCACGTCAATCCGCGCCGCCGGGCCGAACCCGAGGAGTGGGCCTGGGTACTCGCGCACAGTCTGCTGCACCTGGGCCTCGGCCACCTCCCGGGTGCCCGCGGCACCCGGACCCCGCCCGACGCCTTCGAGGCCGCCGCCCGCTGCGCGGTGGTCAACCGCTTCCTCGCCACCTTCCCGGTCGGCCGCGCCCCGGTCGTCCTCCCGCAGGAGTACCCGAGCGGCGGTGAGGAGGAGTTGGCCGCCCGGTGGCGCCGCGACGGCCTGCCCGCGCCCGCGGTCGCCGGGACGGCCGGGACCGCCGAGCGCGACCAACTGCTGCTGGAGTGGCGCGGCCACGGCCAGCCCGAGGACTGGTCGGTGGAGTTCGCGGTCGCGCTCACCCGCACCATGTCCGCCGCCATGGACCGGGCCGGCGGCCGGATCGACGCCGAGACCGGCGAACGCCTGCCCGAGCGGCCCTGGAGCAGGGCGCTCAACTGGTTCGTCTCCTCGTACCCGCTGCTCGGCGTCGTCGCGGCCGGCCTCACCGTGGTGGCCGACGCCGAACTGGCCCGGGCCCACGACATCGCCGTCGCCGCCGTCGACACCGAGGCCGGGGAGATCTACGTCAACCCGCTGCGCCACTACTCCGACGAGGAGTGGCGGTTCGTCCTCGGCCACGAGATCCTGCACGCCGCCCTGCGGCACGGCGAGCGCCGCGGCGGCCGGGACCCGTTCCTGTTCAACGTCGCCGCCGACTACGTCATCAACGGCTGGCTGCTGGAGATGGGCGTCGGCGAGATGCCGGACGGGCTGCTGCACGACCCGCAGTTGAAGGGGCTGTCGGCCGAGGAGGTGTACGACCGGATCGTCCGCGACCGGCGCCGGATCCGCCGCCTCGCCACCCTGGCGGGGAAGAACCGCCCGGACGTCCTCGGCGAACGGCTGGGACCGCCCCGGGACTTCGTGGACCTCGACGACTTCTACCGGCGCGGCCTCCAGCAGGGCTTCGAGCTGCACGGGCGCGAACGCGGCCTGCTCCCGGCCGGG
Source organism: Streptomyces sp. NRRL S-495 (assembly GCF_000966955.1). Lineage (NCBI taxonomy): Bacteria > Bacillati > Actinomycetota > Actinomycetes > Kitasatosporales > Streptomycetaceae > Streptomyces > Streptomyces sp. NRRL S-495. Next base: position 29,247 of record NZ_JZWY01000121.1, on the reverse strand, counting down.
TTGGTCGAGGAGATCCGCGCACTCGCCCACCCGCCGCTCCCGTGGGACGCGCTACTGGCGCGCTGGTTCGACGAGTTCGTGCCCCGGCCGGAACCGGTGCGCAGCTACGCCCGGCCCGCGCGCCGCCAGTCCGCCACGCCGGACATCCCCCGGGCGGGCCGCCACCACCCGGAGGAGGAGGTGCCGCGCTGCACCTTCGGGGTCGTCCTGGACACCTCCGCCTCGATGGACCGGACGCTGCTCGGCAAGGCGCTCGGCGCGATCGCCTCCTACGCCGCCGCCCGGGACGTGCCGGCGGCGCGGGTGGTGCACTGCGACGCCGCCGCGCACGACGCCGGGTACCTCCCGGTGGAGGAGATCGCCGGGCGGCTGCGGGTGCACGGGCGCGGCGGCACCGTCCTCCAGCCGGGCATCGACCTGCTGGAACGGGCCGAGGACTTCCCTCCCGGGGCACCCGTCCTCGTGATCACCGACGGCGAGTGCGACGTGCTGCGGCTGCGCCGGGAGCACGCCTTCCTGATCCCCCGCGGCGCCGCACTGCCGTTCACCGCGCGCGGACCGGTCTTCCGGATGAGCTGAGCGTGCCTCGTCCGGAAGACCGGTCAGCCGCACCGGGCCGGTACGCCGTGCTGGCCAGTACGGCGCCCGGGCCGGTGCGCCGCTCCGCCCCGGTGCGGACGGAGGGTCAGCCGACCGGCCAGCCGTCCACGGTGGTGACGGTGCGGTGGTAGGGGCCGTCCGGGCCGGTGCTGCGGTAGTCCTCGGTGGCGGTGCCGGTGCGGACGGTGGTGTCGCCGTCGTGGCGGTGGGCGGTCGGACGCAGGGTGTGGTCGACGGTGCTGCGTCCGGTCACCCGGGCGCCGGTCGCCGTGGTCGCCTCGCGGTGCTGGCCGAGGTCCATGGCGGTGGTCTGGTCGGTGTTGCCGGCCGCGTCCTCGGTGTACCGGTAGGTGACGTCGAGCGGCTGGCTCTCGTGGACCGTGCTGGTGCGCCGGGGCCCGGAGCCCCAGGTGGCGGTGGCCCGGGTGAGGTCGGTGCGGTTGTGCAGGGTCAGATCGTTGCCGTTCGCGCGGAAGCGCTGGGTGGAGCCGAACACCAGGTCGTCGCGGACCTCGGTGGTGACCCGGCCGTGCGAGGTCTGCAGCCAGCCCCGGGCGAGGTCGTGCCGGGCGGCGGTGACCGTCCAGTCGCCGCTGCCGCCGCCGTGGTCGCTGAGGGTGGTGGTGGTCGCGGCCTCCGGGGCGACCCGGTAGTCGGTCAGCTGCCCGGTGGTGCGGGCGGCGCCGTGGTCGACCTCGGCGAAGAGGTTGACCTGGCCGGTCCAGAGGTCGTTGCTGCGGGCCTCGGCGGCGTTGACGGCGATCGCGACCCGGTGCGGGCGGCCGTCCACCAGCAGCCCGGCGTACGGGGTGAGGTCCAGCCGGTAGGCGGGCAGGTCGAAGGCGAAGATGCCAGGCGTGGGCCGCCACAGCAGCGGGTCCCAGCCGCCGGTGTAGATCACGGGGTAGGGCCAGACCGCGCCGACCACCCGTCCGTCCACGCTGAGCCGCAGCTCGCGGAACGGGCCCTGGCCGCAGGCGCCGGTCCCAGGGTTGGCACGGGCGAACTCCTCGGGGGCGGAGGCGTAGGCGAACTCCTCGCAGGCGCCGCCGCCGCGCGCGTACACCTCGGCGGTCAGGCGCTCCAGGTTGGGCGGGAAGGTGAGGTCGGTGCCGGTGCTCGGCGTGGCCCGGTCGAGTCCGAAGGGTCCGGTGGTGAGCAGCCGGTCGGCGGTCCTGGCGGCGGGCCAGCGGGCGGAGGCGGTGTAGAAGGTCAGGCTCGCGGAGATCCGGAACACACCGGTGTAGGTGTCGTCCGTGACGTTGGCGAGGTCGAGCGCGAAGGGCTGCGGCCCGGCGGCGAACAGCGGCGCGTAGCGGGTGACATCGCGTTCTAGTGCCCACTCGATGCCGTCCTTGGACGGTTCGGGGGTGGAGGAGAGCAGGACCTGCACGCCGCCGACCCGGACGGTGAACAGCCGGTCGAACTGCCGCCCGGCGACCTGCCCGTGCAGGTCGAGCACGACCGCGGACCAGGGGCCGGCGCAGTCGGCGGGCGGGGTGACGGTGGTGGTGTACGGCGTGTCCGGCGGGCTCCCGTAGCCGTTGCGGAACGGCTGGTCGTGCATCACTTCGACGCTGCAGGAGCGGGTGTCGGGCCGGGTGAGCGGCTTCGCCGCGGTGAACGGGTCGTGGTAGTCGGTGCCGAAGTCGGCGTGCGCCGGTCCGGCGGCCGTCAGTGCCCCGGCGAGGGCGAGGAGGACGGCGCCGGCCAGTCGGCCGGCGCGTCGGATCAGTGGATGGACGGCCAAGGGGGGCCCTCTCCCGGCCGACCGGAGGGTGGGGCGAGGACGGTCGGCGCGTAGCTCGTCGGACGGTTCCGGCATCCTCCCGAGCATGGCATGCAAGCGTCAAGCGGTTCGCGTCCGGGGGTGAGGAGTGCCCCGGTGTCGCCCGCGCGGCAGGATGGCCGGGTGACCGACATCATCCTCAACCTCTGGCGGCAGCACCTCGGCACCGTGCCCGAGGAGGTGTGGGACCGCACCGATCTGACGGTCCTCATCCTCGCGGACACCGGCATCACCGAAGTCCCGCCCCGGATCGGCCGGCTGCACCGGGTGCGGACCCTCGACCTCGGGCACAACCGGATCTCCGCCGTCCCGGAGGAGCTCGGCGACCTCGCCGGCCTCACCGACTTCCTCTACCTGCACGACAACGCGCTCACCCGACTCCCGGCGGCCCTCGGCCGGCTCACGGCGCTCCGCTACCTCAACGTCGGCGAGAACCGGATCGCCGAACTCCCGTCCGGGATCGGCGCGATGACCGGCCTGGTCGAGCTGCGCGCCCAGCACAACCTGCTCACCGCGCTGCCGGACTCGCTCGGCGGCCTGCGCGCGCTGCGCGAACTCTGGCTGCGCGGCAACGCGTTGACCGGTCTGCCGGACTCCTTCGCCGGGCTCGCCGAACTGCGTGAACTCGAACTCCGCGAGAACGCGCTCACCGAGGTGCCCCCGGCCCTGGCCGGTCTGCCCCGGCTGCGCCGACTGGACCTGCGCGGCAACCGGATCACCGCGTTGCCGGAGTGGCTCGCGGACGGGGCGGCGGGGCTGCCCGCGCTGGAGAAGCTGGACCTGCGCTGGAACCCGGTCGAACCGGCGCCGGCGCTGCTCGCCGCCCTGGCGGCACGCGGTTGCGAGGTCCTGCGCTGAGCCCCGAGCGGTCGAGCGGCCCGCCCCGGTCGGACGGAAACCGTTCGCCCACCGTGGCGTTCGGCTGCTAGCGTGGACGGTATGAAGCGCGCTGCAGCCGTCCTCACGACGACGCCGGAGAGAGTCCCGGCGCGCTGACTGCTGATTTGGTCCGAAGCCCCGGGGCGAGTGCCCCGGGGCTTCGCCGTACCGGTCCACTCGCCCGCACCGCAGAGTGGAGACCCCCATGAACAGCCACCCGATCGCCCCCGACGCCGTCCCCGACGCTGCTCCCGCTCCCGGCCGCAGCGCCGGACCGGAGGGCGACCACCGCCGGTTGGGCCGCGCGCTCGGACTCTTCGACACCGATCCGCTGATCGGCTCCGGCCTCCCGTACTGGCTGCCCGACGGCGCCGCGATCCGGCACACCCTGGAGGAATTCGTCCGCGACCGCGAGCGGCGCGCCGGATACCGCCATGTGTACTCGCCCGTTCTCGGCAAACGCGAGCTGTACGAGATCTCCGGCCACTGGCAGCACTACCGGGACGACATGTTCCCGCCGATGGACCTCGGCTCCGAGCAGGTCGTGCTGCGGCCCAGCCTCTGCCCGCACCACGCCCTGATCTACCGCTCACGGCCCCGCAGCCACCGCGAACTGCCGCTGCGGATCGCCGAACTCGGTGGCATGTACCGCTCCGAACTCTCCGGCGTGCTCGGCGGGCTGACCAGGGTGCGGGCGATCCAGCTGAACGACGCGCACGTCTTCTGCACCCCCGACCAGGCCGCGGACGAGGCGGTGGCCGCGCTGGAGCTGATCGGCGAGGCCCACCGTGCGCTCGGCATCCGGCCGGTCCGCCACCGGCTCTCGCTGCCGGGCGAGGGCGGCAAGTACGTGGCGGACCCGGCGCTCTGGGAACGGGCCACCGCGCTGCTGACCGAGGTGCTGTCGCGCTCCGGCGTGCCGTTCGAGGCGGTGGCGGGCGAGGCCGCGTTCTACGGGCCGAAGATCGATGTCCAGATCGCCGACGCGGCCGGGCGCGAGTCCACCCTCTCCACCGTGCAGATCGACTTCCACCAGCCGGAGCGGTTCGGCCTCCAGTACATCGGACCGGACGGGGCGAAGCACCGCCCGGTGATGGTGCACCGCAGCGTCATCGGCAGCGTGGAGCGGGTGGTCGCCCATCTGATCGAGCTGTACGGCGGGGCCTTCCCGGCCTGGCTGGCCCCGACCCAGCTGGTGCTGCTGCCGCTGACCGAGGGCGAGCGGGCACGGGCCGAGCGGCTGCGCGAGCGCTGTCTCGACCTCGGGCTGCGGGCCGAGGTCGCCGGGCCCGAGCGCGGCAGCCTGGGCGCGCGGATCCGGGAGGCCCGGCTGGTCCCGTACCAGGCGGTCCTCGGCCCGCGCGAGGCGGCGAACGACCTGCTCGCCCTGCGCCTGCGGGACGGCCGGCGGCCGGAGCCACTGCCGGCGGGGGAGGCGCTGGCCCGGATCCGCGCGCTCGTCGGCGCGTGCACCCAGGAGCTGTGGGACGAGCCGTCCGAATGACGCCGGACGATGCCGGGCGGTCGCGGTCGGATCGCGTCGGGCGCAGTCGTACACATACGACTAGCGGCGCGCGCGGTGTGTCGGCCGGGCCGCCCGGCGCACCCGCCGTTCGAATGGGGGCGGCGGCCATCGTCCCCGGCCGCCGTCCATCGTTCGCGCTCCTCCGGAGGTACCCCATGCGCCTCGCCCGCCGAATCGTCCTCGCCGCCCTGACGGCCGGGCTGGCCCTCGGCGGGGTGGCGGTCGCCGCCCCCGCCACCGGCGTCACGCTGCGTCCGCTGCCGGTCCCGGACTCCCGGTACTGCACGGCCGCGGTCGGCCACACCCGGTCGCCGCCCGCCAGGTCGTCCCGCTGCACGGCCGGACCTGCTCGGCGCTCTACCACCTGGACGCCCCGCGGTAGGGCGCGCCTCTCGGATCACGGCGGTTCCGCCGGCCCGCGCCCCCGGCCGGCGGCACCCGCGAACGACTGCGGCCCGTCCGCCCCGGTGCGGGGCGGACGGGCCGCGGTGGCCGGGGCGGGGGTCAGCTCAGCCGGGTCGGGACGGGCCGCTTGCCGTCGAGGGAGGCGACGCCGATGGCGGTGAGCGCCTCGGGGTAGAGCTGGACGTCGGCGATCCGGCCGGCGGCGTACTCCCCGTAGGCGCCCTTGTAGAGGCGGCGGCCGAGCTGCAGCGGGCCGGTCGCGTTCCAGACGGTGCCCGCGTAGTCGGCGGTGGCCGCGGCCTCGCCGTTGACGTAGAGGCGCAGGTCCGCGGAGTCCGCGTCGTAGACGCCCACCAGGTGGTACCAGGTGTCGGTCTTCGGTGCCAGCGCGCCGGTGGTGGGTCCGTAGGCGCTGGTGAAGGCGCCGGCGGTGTCGTCCGTGTGGGCGTGTCCGAAGGCGAACGCGTGGGCCCCGCTGGAGTAGTACAGCTGGAGGGCGTTGGCGTTGGTGCCGGACTGCGACACGAAGGTGGAGTTGTCGGTGAGGCTGGTGAGCTTCACCCAGGCCGACACCGTGTAGCTGCGGCCGGTGTCCACCGCCGGACCTGCGGTCACGGCGTACCCGGTGGAGCCGTTGAGGGTCAGGACCCCGCCGCGCGCCGGGTCGGTGCCGAGGGCCGCGCCGCCGGTGAGGGTGAGGCCACCGCTCGGGCGGATGCTGTCCGCGGTGGTGTCGAGCTTCCACCAGGCGGAGGGCTGACGGACGTTGCCGATGCCGACCGGGGCCCCGACGGCGGCGAGGCCGCCGGTCGGCGCGGCGCCCGGGTACTCGGTCAGTCGGCCGGAGCGGGAGCCGGCGTAGAGCGCGGGGAACCCGGTGCCCTGCACGTCGCCCGGGGAGGCGACGGTCGGGTGGTCCCGCTCGCCGACGCCGAGCGGCAGCACCTTCTGCGCGGTGGGCAGCACGTTGCCGGTGGTGGCGGCCCACTTCTGGTCGGCGATGTTCAGGCAGTCCCAGATGATCGTCTGGGTGCGCGGGTTGCGGTTGCCCGCCGGGTCGGCCAGGCAGCGGCCGGACTGCGTGTTCTTCAGGGTGCCCGGGTAGGGGCCCGGGGCCCACTGCTGGGCGCCGGAGTTGTTGCACTGGTAGAGCTGGACCGGCGTGCCGTTGCCGGTGTCGCCGCCCTTCACGTCCAGGCACTTGCCGAGGGCGTGGACGCTGCCGTCGGCGCCGAGCGTGAACTGCTGCGCGTCGGTGCCGTTGCAGGTGTACATCCAGGCCGCGGTGCCGTTGACGGTCTTGCCGCCGGCGATGTCCAGGCAGAGGTTCTTGCCGGCGGTGTCGAGGATGCCGGAGACCAGCGGGGCGTGGCCCGGTGCGGCGATCCGGGTGGTCGGCACACCGCCGTCGAAGGTGAGCGGGAAGCTGCTGACCGCGCCGGTGGCGTCGTCACGGGCCCACAGGGTCGGCACGCCGCCCACCGAGCCGGGGGCGACCAGGGTGGTGCGGGACCAGTCGCCGGTGCCGATCCGCACACCGGCCGCGAGGTTGCAGCCGGCCTGGAACGTCCCGGGGAAGTACCAGAGTTCGCCCTTGTCGACGGTGATCAGGTCGGGGGCGTCGGCGAACTGGGCGAGCTTGCCGGGGGCGAGGATCTGGGTGACGTTGTTCCAGGTGCCGTCCGAGCCCTTGGCCGGGCAGGAGCCCGAGTTCCGGAGGGGCACCACGTTCTGGGTGAGCGTGAAGCGCCCTGTCGCACCGCCGGGCGTCACCGCGTCGTTCTGGTAGAGGTACAGCTCGTGGGTCGTCTTGGAGTAGGCGAACAGGTCGTCGACGTTGGTGCCGGTGGCGGTGCCGCGGTGGGCGATCAGGTAGTTGTCCCACCCGGTGCCGTCCGGGCTCTGGGCCTTGGTGGAGGCGCTGACCGGAGGACCGGCCGGGTCGGCGTTGCCGCGGACCAGGACGAGGTCGCCGTCGGTGGTCGGGGCGACCAGGTCGGGCACCGCGTCGCCGTCGAGGTCACCCGCGGTCACCTTGGCGGCGGGGTTCCAGGGGGCGAAGAAGCTGTACTGGCCGACGGTGCCCTGGGTGTTGCCGGCGTTGTCCACGGCCCGGACGAACAGCGTGTGCGCGCCCCACTGGGCGGCGCTCAGCACGATCGGGACCTCGGCGCCGGCGCTGCCGCCGGTGGTGGCCACGGCGTTGACCGAGGCGGCGCCGTTGGCCGGGATGTTGGTGTCCAGCGCGTACTCGAAGCGGTCGATGCCGCTGCTGACGCAGCTTCCCCGGGTGCAGCCGGTGGGCGTCGGGTCGTTGGCCGTCACCGCGATCCTGACGCCGGTGTCACCGGCGTGGCCGGTGGGCGCCTTGTCGCCGCCGAGCGGCGGGAAGACCGGCGAGTCGGTGAAGGAGGGGATGCTGGGCGCGCTCAGGTCGACCTTGAAGTAGCAGTTGGGGGACCAGCCGCTCGCCAGGGTGCCGTCCTCGGCCTTGACGTGCCAGCCGTACTGGTGGCCGTCGGCGACCTTGAAGCCGATGTTGACCCGGGTGGTGCCGCCGTCGCTGACCCAGCCGCTGACCGGGGCGCCCCGGTCGGTCGAGCCGCCGTCGGCGGCCGCGGTCTTGGTGTCCCAGATCTCGTACCGGGAGCGGAGGTTGACCCCGCTCATCTCGGTGTTGAGGTGTGCGTCGAGGGTGATGTCGGAGGCGTCCCCGGCCAGGCCGGACTGGCCGATCCAGCCGTCCGCCGCGCCGCCGCAGCCGTTGCTCGCGGGGGCGCGGGTGGCCGGGGTGGTGCCCAGGCCGTCCGGGACCTCGGGGGCGATGTCGAACACCGTGGTCAGGTAAGGGTTGTTGGCGAAGCGGACGAAGTCGTTGTTGCCGGTCGACTTGGACTCGTTGCCCCAGAGGCCGAAGGTCCAGCTGTCCTTGACGCCCGAGAGCTTCCGGATCTGCCCGGTGACGTCGAAGCTGAGCGCGTGGTTGCCGCACTTCTGGCTGATGTTGGAGCTCTTGACCTTCTGGGTGCCGCCGATGTAGCCGTCACCGGTGACGGTGGGCTGGTGGGTCCAGGTGGTGGACCCGCTGATCCCGGTCACCGTCGCGAGCCGGATGTCGCTCTCGTTGTCGCAGTCGAACGAGGCCCCGTAGGTCGAGGTCAGGTGGACGACCGACTTGGAGATCACCATCTTCTTGTCGAGATTGGCGATGTTCAGCTCGAAGTAGGCGCGGTTGAGGCCGAAGCAGTCCTGCCAGCGCTGGTAGCCGACGCCCTCGCCGTTGTCCTGGGCGTCGTCGTAGGGGCTCTGGCCCGCACAGCCCTCCTTGACGGTGATGAAGTGGCTCTTCTTGCTGGTGACGGGGCTGGTGTACGGGTCGATGTACAGCGGCCAGACGGTGTCGGCGCCGCCCAGCAGCCCGGCGTCCGGCACCAGGGTCAGGGTGTCGGCCTGCTGGGTCACCGCGATCCGCTTGACCTGAGCGGAGCTGCCCGGCTGCTCAGGGGTGGAGGCCGTGGCGGGTTCGGTGCCGGTGGGTCCGGGGTCGGTGGGGAGGTTGCCCGCGGGGGCGTCGGCGCGCGACGCGGCCTGCGGCCCGGCGAGCGGCTTGGACGCCGGTGCGGCGGGCACGGCCGGCGCGGAGGCCGGGCCGGGCGTCGTGGCGGAGTCCCACATCAGCGGGGTCGGCGAGCGGAACACCGCGCTGCCGTCGGCGGCGGTGACCGCCACCCGGCCGTCCTGGTCGGCCGTCAGCGACAGGCCCCCGCTGACCCGGGTGGTCAACTTGAGCGCGGCGAGCGCCGGGTCGGCGGCCGCCGCGGCGTCGTGGACGATCAGCACCTCGTGGAAGCCGCCCTGGTCGGTGCTGGTGACCTTGAGGTCGACGCCCGGCAGGACGCCGTTGTACCGCGCGGTGCTGCCGGTCACCACCGGGGCGGGGAGCGGGAAGGGCAGGGTGTAGGAGAGCTTGCGTCCCTCGGTGTCGGTGAGGGTGGCCAGCGGTCCGCCGCCCCCGCCGGAGAGGGTCAGCCCGGAGGGGGTGGCCGCGGGGGAGAGGGTGCCGTCGCCGTTCCTGGTGAGGGCGGCGTCGACGTCCTTCCAGTGACCGTCCTTGCGCACCCGGGCGGGCTGCAGGTGGGTGGTGACGCTGAAGGTGCCGTCGGCGTTGGCGACGGTCTGCGCGGTCTCGGTGGTCAGACTGTCGACGGTGACCGGCGCGCCGGTCCGGGCGGCCTCGGCCCTGGCGGCCGCCAGCGGTGAGGCCGCCGGGGTGGTCGCGCCGGTCGGGCCCGCGGCGCCGGCGGCCGGGTCGTCCGCCAGCGCGGGACCGGCACTGCCGAGCAGCAGGCCGGTGACCGCGGCCGACAGCGCCAGACGGCGTGTCAGTGAGCGCACCGGATTTCTCCGGGCGCGGAGGTGCTCCCCCATGGATCGCCCTTTCAGGGACCGGAGGCGGGCTGCCCCGGGCGCCGCTGTGACTCTCCTCACACGGCGGTCGCCCCGTGGCCCCCCGCCACGTGTCGGATTTGCGGTCTTTGCTCGCCCTGGTGTCACTTGTGGAGGCTTCTTGGGGCCCGTGTGACGAAAGAGGTCGGAGTGACCGCTGGGGAAGGGTATTGCCTTGGCTTGACCATGGCAATACGGTTCCGAACGGCCGAATGAGCCGTCAGCTGGTGGTCCGTCAGGCACCGGCTGTTTTTTGTTCTCTGGGGGATTGAACATGCGCGCAGGAACGCGCGGAGTCAGCGGTGTCCGGAAACGGGCCTGGATGAAACGGGGGACCGTCGCGGTCGCGACGGCCGCGGTCCTCTCCTTGGTGACACCGCTCGCCGTGGCCGACTCCATCGTCGGCGGATATCAGTACACGGACAAGGTCTGGGAGGCGGACCCGCTCCCCGACCTGCCCAAGGTCCCCGGGGGCCCGGCCGACAGCCGGCCCGGGGGCGCGGTCTCCCCGGCGATCCCGCCGGGGGCCCGCGAGTTGGTCCCGCACGTGGTGAAACCCGTGCGATGGCCGGCCGCCGGGACCGCCACCGTCGACCTGGGGAAGGTCCCGGCAGCGCGCAGCCTGGCGGCGCCGGCCGGCGGGGCGAAGGCCGGCGACCTGCCGGTCTCGGTCTCGCCCGCCGCGCCCACCGCCCTCGGCGCCCGGGCCAAGGCGCTCGCGCCGTCGGTCGCCCCGGTCAGCCCGGTCTCCTCGGTCCGGGTGAAGCTCGCCGACCGGGGCCAGGCCAAGAAGGCCGGCGTGGACGGCCTGCTGGTCGGTCTGGACCGGGCCGACGCCCGGACGGAGACCGGCAACGTCGCGGTGTCCCTGGACTACGGCGCCATCGAGCAGGCGTACGGCGGCGGTTGGGCCTCCCGGCTGCAGCTGGTGGCGATGCCCGCGTGCGCGCTCACCACGCCGCAGCTCGCCGCCTGCCGCACCCGCACGCCCGTCGAGGCGGTCAACGACCCGGTCAACCGGAAACTGAGCGGCACGGTCGCGCTCGCCGCCACCGGCGCCGGGACCGGTGCCGCGAAGGCGGGCAGCGTCTTCGCCGCACCGTCCGCCGCGACCGCCGCCGCGCAGTCCTCCGCCGGCGTCGCGGTGGCCGCCGTGGCCGGCACCAGCGGGTCCCAGGGCGACTTCGGCGCGACCTCGCTGTCCGCCTCGGGCGCCTGGTCCGCCTCCGCCTCGGGTGCCTTCACCTACCACTACCCGGTGACGGTGCCGCCCTCCCTGGGGGGCGAGGCTCCGGCGGTCAGCCTGTCCTACGACTCGCAGTCGGTGGACGGCGAGACCTCGGCCCGCAACTCCCAGTCGTCCTGGATCGGTGACGGCTGGTCCTACAGCCCCGGCTTCATCGAGCGCTCCTACAAGAGCTGCAAGGACCAGGGCATCAAGGACTCCGGCGACTCCTGCTGGGCCGGCTGGAACGCCACCCTCTCGCTCGGCAGCCACAGCGGCCAGCTGGTGAAGGACTCCGACGGCCTCTACCACCTGCTGTCGGACGACGGCACCCGGATCGAGCGGCTGAGCGGCGCGACCAACGGCCTCTGGCAGGGCGAGTACTTCAAGGTCACCACGACCGACGGCACCGCCTACTACCTGGGCCTCAACCACGCGCCCGGCGGCACCGCGGACGACGCCACCGACAGCGCCTGGGGCATCCCGGTCTACCATCCCAAGTCGGGCGACCCGTGCCACAGTTCGGACCAGGGCGACGACTCCCGGTGCGACCGGCCGGTGGGCTACCGGTTCAACCTGGACTTCGTGGTCGACCCGCACGGCAACGTGCAGCGCTACGACTGGTCGACCGAGTCCAACTACTACAACATGGGCTTCGGCCAGGTCCCCGACGAGGACAAGGACGAGAAGGGCGGCACCCTCACCAAGTACGTCCGGGGCGGCCACCTCACCCGGATCTCGTACGGCTACCAGCTGGCGGACGCCCGGGCGGGCCGCGAGCCGGCCGCCGAGGTCGTCTTCCGCACGGCCCAGCGGTGCACCACCTCGGACACCGTCTGCAAGGAGGGCAACCTCTCCTCGGACACCGCCAAGGACTGGCCGGACACCCCGTACGACCTGAACTGCCCCTCCGACTGGAAGACCAAGATCGGGGACGAGGGCGACACCGAGGGCGTCTGCCTGATCAGCGGTCCGACCTTCTGGCAGACCCACCGGCTGAAGGGCGTCGACACCAGGGTCCGGACGTCCTCCGGCTGGCAGGACGTCGACACCTACGAGCTGAAGCAGGTCTTCTCGGACGCGGGCGGAACCTACGACCCGGTCACCGGCAAGACCCAGGACCCGAAGGCCACCGGCTCGCTGCAGTCGGTGATGTGGCTCTCGGAGATCGTGCACACCGGCAAGGACACCTCCGCCGGCGGCGACGGCCCGATCAGCCTCGACCCGGTCAAGTTCGTCGGCATCGAGATGGACAACCGGGTCGACGGCCTTACCCCGGCCGCCCCGCCGCTGTACCACCCGCGGATGTCCAGCGTGCAGACCGAGACCGGTGAGTCGGTCGCGGTCACCTACCGGGCACCGGAGTGCTCGCGCGAGAAGAAGACCATGCCGGCCTCGGCCGACGCCAACACCATGGCCTGCTACCCGGTGTTCTGGAACACCCCGGGCGGTGTCGAGCCGATCGAGGACTGGTTCCACAAGACCCTGGTCTCCCAGGTCACCTCCAGTGACCGGACCAAGGCCGGTTCGCCCGCCAAGGTCACCGGCTACACCTACTCGGACGGCGCCGCCTGGCACCGGGACGACTCCGAGCTGACCGACGACAAACACCGGACGTGGAACGACTTCCGCGGCTTCCGGACCGTCACCACCACCACGGGCGCGGCCCCGGACCCGATCACCCAGAGCACCGTCTCCTACCTCCAGGGCATGGACGGCGACTACAAGGCCGACGGGTCCAAGCGCACCGTCAAGGTGAAGAACGTCCTGGACGAGGAGATCACCGACAGCGCCTGGATGGCCGGTACCCCGTACCAGACCCTGGGCCACAGCCAGGCCGGCGGCAGCGTCGTCACCCGTACGCTGACCTCCCCGCCCGGCACCACCGTCACGGCCAGCGCCTCCCGCAAGGCCTGGACCTCCGAGGACCCGGCGCCGGACAAGCTCTCCACGCTGCCCGACACGACCGCCCGCCGGATCACCTCCACCTCGTCCCGGACGATGGGGCTGCTGTCGGACGGCAAGTGGCGGACCACCAGGACCGGCACCACATTCGACGGCTACGGCCGGATCTGGAAGGCCGACGAGGAGGGCGACCTCTCGGCACCCGAGCAGCGGACCTGCACCGTCACCACGTACGCCGACGCCCCGTCGGACAACCCGATGATGCTGGTCTATCCCAAGGAGACGATCAGCCTCGCGGGCCCGTGCAGCACGGCGCCCGGCAGCACCACCACGCTGTCGCACAAGCGGGTCTACTACGACGGCGACGGCTCGGTCGAGCGGCCCGGCACGCTCGGCGTGCTCGGCCAGAACGGCCGCACCCTCGGCAACGTCACCGCGACCGAGGCGGCCACCTCCTACGACGCCGCCGGCAAGCCGCAGTTCCAGGTGCTCGGCGCGATGACCTTCGACCGGTACGGCCGGGTCACCGCCAGCACGGACGCGGCGGGCCGGACCACCACCAGCAGCTACGACCCGCCGTCGGGCGTCCTGCCGACCAAGCTCGGCACCAGCAACCCGCTGAAGTGGGCGGCCAGCAGCACGGTCTCCCCGGGCCGCGGGTCGGTGACCCACGCGGTGGACGTGAACAACCTGGTCACCGACGCGACGTACGACGCGCTCGGCCGCCGCGAGAAGGTCTGGTCCCCCGGCCGCGACAAGGCCACCCAGACCCCCGACCGGACGTATGCCTACGACGTGCACGGCGCGGGCGACAACCCCACGCCGTCCTCGGTGACCACCAAGGGCCTGCGTGAGGACGGCTCGTACAGCACCTCCGTCACCATCTACGACGGCACCCTGCAGCCCCGGCAGACCCAGTCCACCCCGGCGGACAACTCGGCCGGCCGGCTGATCACCTCCACCTACTACGACTCGCACGGCTGGACGGTCTCCAGCATCGGCACCTACGCCGATGCCGCCAACGCCCCGTCCGCCACCATGTGGGCGGAGGCCAACCGGACCGGCCCGTCGGTGACCCGCACCGCCTTCGACGGCCAGGGCCGTCCGGTGACCACCACGCTGGTGTCCTTCGCCAGCACGCTGTGGAAGTCCACCTCGACCTACCGGGGCGTCGACCGGGTCGACACCACGCCGGCCCAGGGCGGCAAGGCGAAGAGCACCTACACCGACGCGCTCGGCCGGACCACCGCCACCACCGTCCGCGACACCACGCCGGACCGCAAGCTCGACGGCGGCAGCCGGCTCTCCTCGGGCACCTCGGTGCTCTCCGCGGGCGTCCGGCTCGCCATGGAGGCCGACGGCAACCTCGTGCTGACCGCGCTGGTGGACAACCGCACCCTCTGGTCCGCCAACACCGGCGGGCACCCGGGCGCCTACGCGCTGATGCAGGCGGACGGCAACCTCGTGGTCCTGGACGCCACCGGGAAGACCACCCTGTGGTCCAGCGGGACGGCCGGACACGCGGGCGGCTACCTCAAGGTGCAGGCGGACGACAACGTCGCGGTCTACGACGCCGCCAACGTCCAGCTCTGGTCCACCGGAACGGCGAACACCACCCCGGCCGCCGACCTGACCACCCGCTACACCTACACGCCGCGCGGCCAGATCGCCACGGTCAAGGACACCGTGGGCAACACCTGGTCCTACACGTACGACCTCCAGGGTCGGACGACCGGCCAGAGCGACCCGTCCACCGGGGACTCCAGCACCGGGTACGACGACCTCGGCCAGGTGGTCCGCACCACCGACGCCCGCAAGCAGAGCCTCTCGTTCAGCTACGACGGGCTGGGCCGCCGGACCGCCGAGTACGCGGGCGACACTGCCGGCGACCCGACCAAGCTGCTGGCCGAGTGGACGTACGACAGCCTGGGCAAGGGCCGGCCGGTCGCGTCCGTCCGCTATGTCGGCGGCAAGGCCGGCAGTGCCTACGTGCAGAAGTTCGACGGCTACAACGCGGTCGGCCAGCCGACCGGGACCACCACGGTGATCCCGTCGAGCGAGGGCGCGCTGGCGGGCACCTACACCGCCAAGGCCTCGTACACCAGCACCGTCGGCCTGCTGGCCTCGTCCGAGTACGGCGCCGCCGGCGGGCTCCCGGCGGAGACCGTCGGCTACGGCTACAACCTGGAGGGCGGCCTGGTCAGCATGGGCTCGCCCAGCCGGCCGTACGTCGCCACGGTCCAGTACAGCCCGCTCGGCCAGGTGCTGCAGACCACCCTCGGCACGCCGGCCAAGCAGCTGCGCACCGCGCAGACCTACGACCAGGCGACGGGCCGTCCGGCCACCAACCGGGTCACGCTGCAGAGCAACACCGCCAACCCGATCTCCGACACCTCCTACCGCTACGACCAGGCGGGCAACGTCACCGCGGTCTCCGATGTCCGCTCCAGCGGCGGCACCGACCGGACCGTCGACACCCAGTGCTTCGGCTACGACGCCCAGCACCGGCTGGTCACCGCCTGGACCGACACCAAGGGGCTGACCGCCGCCACGGCGGGCCAGGTCGGTCAGTGCAACACCGCGCGCCCCACGCCGTCGACCGTCGGCGGCCCGGACCCGTACTGGCTGGACTGGCAGTTCAACCGGCTCGGTGACCGCACCCAGCAGGTGAGCCAC
The DNA here is from genome assembly GCF_000966955.1 of Streptomyces sp. NRRL S-495. Taxonomy (NCBI): domain Bacteria; kingdom Bacillati; phylum Actinomycetota; class Actinomycetes; order Kitasatosporales; family Streptomycetaceae; genus Streptomyces; species Streptomyces sp. NRRL S-495. The sequence continues at coordinate 13,797 of NZ_JZWY01000121.1, read as the reverse complement.
GACGTCACCGGCAACGCGGCGAAGGACACCACGCAGACCCTGGCCTACCCCGGCGGCGGCAACACTCCGACCAGGAAGCCGACCGCGGTCACCAGCGTCACCACCCGCAACCCCACCGCCGGGACCAGTGTGCTGACCCCCGGCTACGACGCCTCCGGGAACGTGGAGACCCGGACCACCACCGGTGCCCGTCCGTCCACCCAGTCCTTCGGCTACGACGCCGAGGGCCGGACCGCGACGGTCACCACCGACGGCAAGCAGACCGGCTACCTGTACGACGCGGACGGCGGCCTGCTGCTCCAGCGCGGACCGGCCGGCACCACGCTCTACCTGTTCTCCGGCACCCAGCAGCTCACCCTGGACACCGCCACCAGGACCGTGACCGGCCTGCGGTACTACCGTGCGCCCGACGGCACCGTGACGGTCCGCTCCAGCAAGGGGACGATCAGCTACCAGCCCACCACCCCGCAGGGCACCGCCCAACTCCAGGTGGACGGCACCACCCTGGCCGTCACCCGGCGCGCCTTCGACCCGTACGGCAACCCGCGCGGCACCGCGCCGGGCGGCTGGGCGGACAACCGGGGCTACCTGGGCAGACCGACCGACACCACCTCGGGCCTCGACCTGCTCGGCGCCCGGCAGTACGACCCGGTGCAGGGCCGCTTCCTCCAGGTGGACCCGGTCTTCGAGGCCGGCGACCCCAACCAGATGGGCGGCTACGGCTACGGGGCCGGCAACCCCACCTCCGGCAGCGACCCCAACGGTCTCTGGTGGAGCTGGGGCGACGTCGGCAGCTTCTTCACCGGCGTCGGCGACTCCATCGTCGGTGACCCGTGGCAGTGGAGCGTCAACTGGCTCTCCGACGGCTGGAACTCGTTCGCCGACATCGCCAACGGCGACAACGACGTGTTCAACGACATGACGGGGTACTCCAACGACTCCCCGTTCCGGCTGGGCCACACCGGCTACGTCGACGACCACCCGCTCGCCAACGTGTTCGGCGTCGACACCAGCTCCACCTCGTACGTGGCCGGGCAGTGGACCGGCGTGGTCGGCTCACTGCTGATCGACGGCTACGGGGCCGTCAAGATGATCAGCGCCGGCGTCAAGGCGGTCAAGGCCGTCAAGGTCGCCGTCGAGTCCGGTGACGACGTGGTCAGCGCCGTGAAGAAGCTGCTCTCCGGCGACCTGCCGACCACCACCAAGGCCGATCCGGAGCCGACCACACCCAAGGGCGGGGACGCCCCGTCCACCCCGAAGTCCGGCACCGGCAAGGGCGGGACGGAGCCGGGCGGCAGCGGCAAGAGCGGTGCGAAGAGCGCCGACGAGCCCGCGGCCACCCCGGACGCCGGCAACGGGGGCACCAAGGACGGCAACGCCTACCGCAGCAAGCCCGACAAGAAGCCCAACGAGTACGCGGACGGCCCGGTCGTGAGCCTTGGTCGGCTGAAGCAGTACCTGTCCCGGGCCGGCTACCGCTCCGAGTGGGACAAGTACGACGTCGTCCACAAGGAACGGATCATCGACGGCAACACCGGCGAGCTCAACTACGGCAACAGCCCGCACACGTACCGGACGAGCTATCCGTACCCGGCGAAGCCCAAGACCGGCCGCAACGGACTGCCGATCATCGAGATGTCCAACAAGGGCCTTCGGAACATGCGGGAGGCCGTGATCACGTTCTTCCACGAGACCCACCACCAGAACCGGATGCGCAACTACGGTGACACGGGGACCGAGAAGGACGCCGAAGACTTCGGCATCATGATGTGGCGGAGGATATCGGGACAGGACTGACCCAAGACCGAGCCGTTCCCACGGCTCACCGGTAGGGCCGCCCGCACGACCTGTGTCACTCGCACGACCTTGTCACTCGCAGGACCCGCACTACCGAGAGGACTACCGCCCGATGGCCCGGCCGTACGACGAGAACCACCGCGAGGCACTCCGCGACCAGCTCGACCTGCCGGTGACCGAGCGCATCTGCCCGGTCTGCGACCACGCGGGCCTGCGCTCCTACCACCACGAGGAGTTCGGCCGGAGCGGCCCGTCGATGATCAACTACCTCTGGTGCCCCGCCTGCCACGCCTACGCCTCCTCCTTCACCGCCGCCGACCGCCGCACGGTCGACCGCGACCCCCTCGCCGACGCCCACGGCGACCGGATCGCCGAGGTGATGCGGGACCCGGAGGGCCTGCTGCGCATCCTCGACGGCTACTGGACCGCCGGCAGCCTGCCGCAGCAGATGCTGCGCCGCCCGCGCGGCTGAGCCCCCGCCCGGCCCGGACCGGTGGCCGGAGCGGCTCAGTACGACTGAAGCTCGATCAACCGGCCCTCCGGGTCGCGCAGATGGGCGGTGCGCAGCCCCGGCCCCCACTCGGGGCGGTCGGTGGGGCCGACGACGGGGTCGGCGCCGTGCCGCAGACAGAGGTCGAACGCCGGCCCGACGTCCTCGACCCGGAACACCAGCATGGTGCCGTCCTGGGCGGTGGCGGCCGGTTCGGCGGGCAGTGCGGCGGTGCCGACGGCGGCGGCCAGCAGGCTCCGGTCGAACAGCGACAGTACGGCCTGACCGTCGAGGTCCCAGGTGGCGTAGGGGCCGTCGGGATTCCCCTTGACCAGGGCGGCGCCCGTCAGCGGGGTCAGTACGGCCCGGTAGAAGCCGTAGCAGGCGGGGAAGTCGGCGACGAGCAGGCGGTGGTACAGGGCGTCCATGGTCGGGGTTCCTCGCCTCGGGTGCGGGGTCGTTACGGCTCTGAAATCGTGGGTCTGTTCCCACTATAGGGCCGCACCCTAGACTTCTCCCATGGCCTCAGAGGAACCCGGCTCCACCGCTCCCGCCGCCGACGGTCCGTCACCCGTCCGGGCGACCCCGCCGACACTGCTGGACCTCAGCACCTACCTGCTGTCCCGGACCGGGAAGGCGGCCCGCTCGCGGCTCGCCGAACGCCTCGCCCGGCGCGGGCTGCGGCTGTGGGACATGGCGGTGCTCGCCGCGCTGGCCGACTTCGGCCCCCACGCGCAGCGGGACCTCGTGCGGCGGCTGGGGGTCGACGCCAGTGACATGGCCAAGGTCGCCGACCAACTGGCCCTCGCCGGGTACGTCGAACGGACCCGGGACGCCGCGGACCGCCGTCGGCTCTCGGTCACCGTCACCGAGGCCGGCCGGGCGCTGCTCGCCGAACTGCGCGCCGAGGCACTGGCCGTGCAGGACGAGGTGCTGGCCCCGCTGAGCGGGGCGGAACGGCGCGTCCTGCACGAGCTGCTCGCTCGGATCCACGCGGAGCTGCCGGGCACCCCGTGACCCGCTCGGCCTCGGTCGGCGGGTCAGCAGGCCGGGCGGTCGGCAGGTCGGGCGGGTCGGCGGGTCAGCAGGTCGGGCGGGTCAGCGGTCGAGCGGCAGGGGGCGGCGGGCGCCGGCGAACTCGCCGGCCCAGCGCGGCAGGTCGAGGACGTTCTCGACCCGGGCCACCAGGGTGCCGGTGCGTTCCGCGTGGATCATCGCGCCGTCACCGGCCCAGAGGCCCACATGGTGCAGCGGCGCGTCCGGGCGGGAGAAGAACAGCAGGTCGCCGGGGAGCAGTCCGGACCGGTCGACCGGGGCGGAGCGGTGGAACTGGGCGACCGTGTAGTGGCCGAGCTCCACCGCTCCGCCGCTGGCCCGGTACCAGCAGTGCAGCGACAGGCCGCTGCAGTCGAAGCCGATCGTGCTCTCGCCCAGGCACTGCCCGTTCAGGTAGCCGTTCTCCTCGCCCCAGCCGGTCGCCGCCGCCCCAGGCGTACGGCACGCCGATCTGCGCTGTCGCCACGGTGGCGACCCGGAGGCCGAGCGGGAGCCCCGGGTCCTCCTCGCGGGGGCGGGCGGCGGCGGAGGCGGAGGCGGCCCCCAGCGGGGCCAGACCGGCCCCCAGGGCGACCCCCAGCAGTCGGCGGCGGCCCCAGCCCCCGGTGGTGTGCGGAAACGGCACGGCAGCCCCCTCGGTCGTCGGCGAACCACCAGGATCCCGGTTCGGGCTCCCGTGCCGCCATCACCCGCAGAGGTGAATTCCCGACCGGCGGGGCCCGGGGCGAGCGGGGTGTCGCGGTAAATCGATTGACGGTCCCGTCCCCGGCTTCGAACGATGGTGCCGACAACACCGAACGACCGTCCGGGAGGCACCCATGAGCAGCGCCGTCAGGCTGATCCGCAACCACCGGCTCACCCAGGCCGTCGACTACGCCTACGCGGCGGCCGTCGACGTGCCGGTCCGCTCGCTCTGGCTGGCCGGCGCCTGCCCGCTGGACACCGAGGGGCGCACGGTGGCCGTGGGCGACTACGCGCCGCGCTCACGGACCTGGTGCGCACCACGGTGTACGTGGCCTCCTCCCGGCAGAGCGACCTGGTGGCCGTCTGGGACGTCTACCGCGAGTACCTCGGTGCGCACGATGTGCCGAGCACTCTGCTGGGGGTCTCCGTGCTCGGGTACCACGACCAGTTGGTGGAGGTCGAGGCGGTCGCGGTGCTCGACCGGGCGGAGGCGGGGTGAGCGGAGCGGGGTCGGGAGGGGTGAAGCCGGGCCGGGCGGGGTCGGGCCTCTGCGGCCGGTCGCCGCCCGGGAGTTCACCCGGAGCACACCCGGAGAACGCCCGGGAGGCGCGCCCGGAAGTACGCCCCCGCACCGGGGCGGGGGCGAGCCGGCGCCGGGGTGTGCGTTCGGAGCGGACCGCACGGTCGGTATTCTCTGACAGCCCGTGTGCGGGCGCCCTCGCCGGTACGGCCGTCGGGGCGGTCCCGCGCCCCGGGTAAGATACGGGCTGTTTGGTTTTGTTTCGGTGCGGGTGTGGTGGGGGTGGTCGGGGTGGCGCGACAGGAACGGGCGCTGCGGACGCGGCGGCTGATTCTGGAGGCCGCGGCCTCGGTGTTCGACGAGTTCGGTTACGAGCGGGCGACCATCGGGGAGGTCGTGGCCCGGGCCGGGGTGACGCGCGGCGCCGTCTACTTCCACTTCGCCTCGAAGCGGGAGCTCGCGCAAGGGGTGATCGAGGGGCAGTTCGAGGCCGAGGCGGTGCCGGAGCGCTCCTGCAAGCTCCAGGAGTTCGTGGACACCGGGATGGTGGTCACGCATCTGGTGCCCATCGATCCGCTGGTCAGCGCGGCTGTCCGGCTCTCGGTGGACCAGGGTGCGGACAAGCAGATGGGCATCGACGCCGCGCCCGGCTGGATCTCCAGGCTGGAGCGGCTGCTGGTCGACGCGGGCGAGCGCGGCGAACTGCTGCCGCACGTGGTGCCGGCCGACACGGCCGGGCTGATGACGGCCTCCTGGGTCGGCGTGCAGCTCCAGTCGCAGCGCTTCACCGGCCGCGCCGACCTGGCCGTCCGGGTCTCGACGCTGTACCGGCACCTGATGCCGAGCGTGGCCGTCCCCGGTGTGCTGGCCTGTCTGGACCTGGCCCCGGACCGGGGTGCGCGGGTCTACGCCGAGATGACGGCGGCGCGGGAGGCTGCGGCGCGCGAGGCGGCGGACGACGCCGGCCCGGAAGGCGCCGAGGTCGACGCGGGCTGAGGTCGACGCGGGCTGAGGCACTGTCACGACCCTTCACCCGTAGGGCGGGTGGCGCGGTCGAACCATACGGCGCGTCCGGTTTTCCGGCCGGACCGCCCTTCCGGGTCGACTGCGGAGGGTAGCCGCCCGGCTCCGTCAGTGCGGTGCCGGGCGGCCGTCCAGGGCGCGCAGCGCGTCCAGGACGTCCAGGCCGAGGTCCGGGTCGGCGTCCTCGGGCAGGCTGACCGAGACCCTGGTCGCCAGGCCCGCGTAGCGGCGGTGGATCTCCCGGGCGGCCTCCTCGACGCTGCCCGCGACGGCGAAGGTGTCGAAGACCCGGTCGTCGATCAGCGCCGCCATCTCCGGCCACCGCCCGCGCAGCGACAGCCGGTGCAGTTCCTCGTGCAGGTCCTCCCACCCGTGCTGGGCCAGCACCGGGCGGTAGGCGGGTGTGGAGGCGTAGAAGGCGAGCCGCTCCCGGACGGACGCGCGGTGGGTCCGCAGTTCCTCCTCGGTGCGTCCGGTCGCGGTGAGCACGCTCCCGACGATCTCGAACGGCCGCCCGGTCCAGGCTGCGCCCGCCGCCTCGGCCGCGCCGCGCTCCTCGGCCAGCGCCGGCAGCACCTGCCGGGTCAGGTAGTCGACCGAGGTGAACGGGTGGCTGAGGAAGCCGTCGGCGACCGCCCCGGCGGTGCGCACCATCAGCGGGCCGACTCCCGCCAGCAGGATCCTCGGCACCCCGGCCGGGATCGGGTCGGGGGCGAAGACCGGGGTCATCACCGTGTGGGTGTAGAAGTCGCCCCGGAAGCGCAGGCGGTCGCCGGTCTGCCAGCTGTGCCAGATCGCCCGTACCGCGTGCACGTACTCGCGCATCCGGGCGGCGGGCCGGTCCCAGGGCATCCCGAAGCGCTTCTCGATGTGCGGCTTGACCTGTGAGCCGAGTCCGATCACGGCCCGGCCGCCGGAGGCCGCGTGCAGCCCCCAGGCCTGGTAGGCGAGCGTCATCGGGGTGCGGGCGAGGGCGACCGCCACGCCGGTGGCCAGTTCGATGGAGCTGGTGCGGTCGGCGGCACGGGCCAGTTGCAGGAAGGGGTCGTAGGCGGTCTCGGAGACCACCAGCCGGTCCGCGCCCCGTCGTTCGGCCCGCTCGGCGGCGTCGAGGATGCCGGCCGGGTGCGCGGGGGCGAGGGCGTCGAGGAGGAGGGCGGGGGCCTGCGGACGGTCCATGCGGTCGGGGCTCCTGGTGGGGCGGGCGGGCATCGTCGGGGCCGGGGTGCCGGGCGACGGTGGGTCAGGCGCGGGGCCAGGGCCGGCCGTCGAGGCGCTCGATGCCGGTGTTGAAGCGCCGCAGGAACTCGGCGAAGGTCCGGACGTCCTCGGCGGGCCAGTCGGCCATCACCAGGTCGAGGGCGTGGGCGTGCGCGGCGCGGTCCTCGTCGAGGCGGCGTTCGCCCTCCTCGGTGGTGCGGAACTTGCGGGCCATCCCGCCGTCCGGGTCGGGGATCCGCTCGACCAGCCCGGCCCGGGTCATCGCGGCGGTCTGCCGGTTGAGGGTGGAGGCGTCCAGTCCGAAGGCGTCGCTGAGTTCGCCGATCGACATCGGGCCCTGCATCCGGATCCGGCTGAGCAGGATGTAGGCGCTGCGATCGAGCCGGCTGCCCTCCGGTCGGGCGCCGGCCGGGCTCAGGTAGTGGTGCCGGCTGAGCACCATGTACTCGAACGCCACCTCGTCCGTGGGCCCGCTCATGATGCCGTCCTTCCCGTCCCTGGTTCCGGGGCGCTGACCTGCGGTGTTTGCGCACAGTATGGCAGGCGGCCGCCCAGCCGCGGTGATGTGCACGATACACATCATGTGTACTCTGCATATGAACGTGCATCGCGGCGCACGACCGCGCCGCACCGCACGACCATGCCGCAGCACACGAAGCCGCACCGCACCACGCCGCACCTGCCCCGCCCTGCCCGCCGACCGGAACCGAGGAGCCCCCGCTCATGGCCGCCCCACAGACCACCGCCCCCGACCGGACCCGGGGAGTCGTCGCCACCCTCGCCCTCACCGGTACGGTGGCCGCGATCATGCAGACCCTGGTCACCCCGCTGATCGGCGAGCTGCCGAGGATCCTGGACACCTCCCCCTCGAACGCCTCCTGGGTGATCACCGCCACCCTGCTCTCCGCCGCCGTGTTCGTGCCGATCAGCGGCCGTCTCGGCGACCTGTTCGGCAAGCGGCGGATGCTGCTGGCGTGCTGCGTCCCGCTGCTGCTCGGCTCGGTGATCTGCGCGCTGACCTCCTCGGTGCTGCCGATGATCGCCGGACGCGGCCTCCAGGGCATGGGCATGGGCGTGGTGCCGCTCGGCATCAGCCTGCTGCGCGACGTACTGCCGCCCGAGCGGCTCGGTTCCGCGATCGCCCTGGTGAGCGCCTCGATGGGCATCGGCGGCGGCCTCGGCCTGCCGATCTCGGCGGCCGTCGCCCAGTACGCCAGCTGGCGGGCGCTGTTCTGGGGCGCGGCCGTCCTCACCGTGGCGGTCGCGGCGATGATCCGCCTCCTGGTGCCCGCGCCCACCACCCGCCCGGCCGGTGGACACTTCGACGCGGTCGGGGCGCTCGGCCTCGGCGCCGGCCTGGTCTGCCTGCTGCTGCCGGTCTCCAAGGGCGGTGACTGGGGCTGGACCGACGGGACGACGCTCGGTCTGTTCGCGGCCGCGGTGGTCCTGCTGCTCGCCTGGGGCGCCTGGGAGCTGCGCCTCGCCGAGCCGCTGGTCGACCTGCGGGTGACGGCCCGGCCGAGGGTGCTGCTGACCAACGCGGCGTCCGTCCTGGTGGGCTTCGGCATGTACGCGCAGGCGCTGATCGTCCCGCAGCTGCTCCAGCTGCCGGAGGCCACCGGGTACGGGCTGGGCCAGTCGATGCTCGCGATGGGGCTGTGGATGGCGCCGTCCGGCCTGATGATGATGGTCGTCTCGCCGCTCGGCGGCCGGCTCTCGGCGGCGCGCGGCCCCAAGTTCACGCTGGTCGCCGGTGCGCTGGCGATCTCGGCCGGGTACGGGCTGTCGATGCTGCTGATCGGGTCCACCTGGGGCGTGCTGGTGGTCACGCTGATCTGCAACGCCGGTGTGGGCCTCGCGTACGGCGCGATGCCGGCGCTGATCATGAGTGCGGTGCCGCTCTCCGAGACGGCCTCGGCGAACAGCTTCAACAGCCTGATGCGCTCGCTCGGCACCTCGGTCTCCGCGGCCGTGGTGGGCGTCGTGCTCGCCCAGCTGACCACCACCGTGGGCGGGCACGTGCTGCCCTCCGAGACCGGCTTCCGGGTGGGCCTGCTGATCGGCTGCGGGGTGGCGCTGGCCGCCGCGGCGGTGGCCGCCACCGTCCCGGCGCCGCCGGTCCGCGCCGTCCAGGAGCCCGCCGCGGCCCAGGAGTCCGCCGGGACTGCCGGGACCGTCGGGAGCGCCCCGGTCCAGGACGGCACCCCGGCCTGACCGACCGGGCGGCCGCGAGCCTTGCCCGATCAGGTGCGGGCCCGATCAGCTGCGGACCCGATCGCTGCGGACCCGATCGGGTGAGTGCCCGGCGCGTGCGCCGTCCTCCCCGATTCGGGCGGGCGACCATACCGAGGGACAAGTCACCCCCCGAGGAAGGGATTTCACCATGGGTCGGGCTCTGATCGTGGTCGATGTGCAGAAGGACTTCTGTGAGGGCGGCAGTGTCCCGGTGAAGGGCGGCGCCGGGCGGGCCGGCGCCATCGCCGACCTGGTCCGCACCGCGGACGGCGAGTACAGCTGCGTGGTCGCCACCCGGGACCACCACATCGACCCGGGCCCGCACTTCTCCGACCACCCGGACTTCCGGGACTCCTTCCCGGTGCACTGCGTGGTCGGCAGCGAGGGCGGCGAGTTCCATCCCGATTTCGCCCCCGCCGTGGCCGAAGGAGCGGTCGACGAGGTGTTCTTCAAGGGCGCCCGGTCCGCGTCGAAGAGCGGCTTCGAGGGCTTCGCCGCGGACGGCACCCCGCTGGCCGACTGGCTGCGCGCCCGCGGCGTGGAGGGTGTCGACGTCGTCGGCATCGCCACCGACCACTGCGTCAGGGCCACCGCGCTCGACGGCGCGAAGGCGGGCTTCGCGGTCCGCGTCCTGCTCGACTACACGGCGGGGGTCGCCGCCGACACCACCGCCACGGCGCTGGGCGAACTCCGCGCCGCCGGGGTCGATCTGACGGGTACCCCGGTGGTCCTGGCCTGAGCCTGGCCGGTCGCCGCACCGCCGCAACGGGGCCGACGGAACCGGGTGACGGGGGGTGGTGGTCTGCGTAGACTCGGTCGCCCTGTGCCCGGACGAGTCCTGGAGCCGTTGCCATGACCCCGCCCCCTCCCGTGCCTGCCCCCGCCCCCAGCATCAGCGCCGGCAGTACCTCGGTGCCGCTGCTGGAGCACACCATCGGTGTCGCACTCGACCGCGCGGTGGCCGCTTTCCCCGACCGGGAGGCGCTGGTGGACCTGCCGAGCGGGCGCCGCTGGACCTACCGGGAGCTGGCGGCGGAGGTGGACCGGATCGCGCTCGGCCTGCTGGGCCTCGGCGTCGGGGTCGGCGACCGGGTCGGCATCTGGGCGCCGAACTGCCCCGAGTGGGTGTTCACCCAGTACGCCACCGCCCGGATCGGCGCGATCCTGGTGACCGTCAACCCGGGCTACCGCGCGCACGAGGTCGAGTACGTGCTGCGGCAGGCGGGCATCCGCACGGTGGTGGCCGCGCCGAGCTTCCGGACCTCCGACTACGCGGCCATGCTCGCCGAGGCGGGCCCGCGCTGTCCCGGTCTGCGGGACGTGCTGCTGATCGGCTCGCCGGAATGGCGGGAGCTGGCGGCGGCGGGGGAGCGCGGCGACCGGGAGCGACTGGCGGCGGTCGGCGCCGGACTCGGCGCCCACGATCCGATCAACATCCAGTACACCTCGGGCACCACCGGCTTCCCCAAGGGCGCCACCCTCTCGCACCACAACATCCTCAACAACGGCTACTTCGTCGGGGAGTTGTGCGGCTACACGGGAGCGGACCGGATCTGCGTGCCCGTCCCCTTCTACCACTGTTTCGGGATGGTGATGGGGAACCTGGCCGCGCTCGCGCACGGGGCCTGCGTGGTGATCCCGGCCCCGGCCTTCGACGCGGTGGCCACCCTGCGCGCGGTGGCGGCCGAACGCTGCACCTCGCTCTACGGCGTGCCGACCATGTTCATCGCCGAGCTGAACGACCCGGGTTTCGCCGAGCACGACCTGTCCAGTCTGCGCACCGGGATCATGGCCGGCTCGCCGTGTCCGATCGAGGTGATGAAGCAGGTCGTCGACCGGATGGGCATGCGGGACGTCGCCATCTGCTACGGCATGACCGAGACCTCCCCGGTCTCCACCCAGACCCGGGCCGAGGACCCGCTGGAGCGGCGGGTGTCCACCGTCGGCCGGGTCGGCCCGCACCTGGAGGTCGCGGTGGCCGATCCGGAGACCGGCCTGACCGTGCCGCGCGGTACCCCCGGCGAACTCCGCACCCGGGGCTACGCGGTGATGCTCGGCTACTGGGACCAGCCGGACCGCACCGCGGAGGCGGTCGACGCCGAGGGCTGGATGCACACCGGCGACCTCGCGGTGATGGACGAGGAGGGGTACCTCAACATCACCGGCCGGCTCAAGGACATGGTGATCAGGGGCGGCGAGAACATCTACCCGCGCGAGGTCGAGGAGTTCCTGCACACCCACCCGGACATCCTGGACGTCCAGGTCGTCGGCGTCCCCGACGTCAAGTACGGCGAGGAGCTGATGGCCTGGATCCGGCCGCGGCCCGGTGCGCCCGAGCTGACCGCGGAGACGCTGCGCGAGTACTGCGCGGGCCGGATCGCGCACTACAAGGTGCCGCGCTACGTGCACCTGGTGGAGGAGTTCCCGATGACGGTCACCGGGAAGGTCCGCAAGGTGGAGATGCGGGAGCGGGCCGTCGAACTGCTGGGCCTGGCCGACGCGGCGGACGTCGAGCACGCCTGAGCGCGGCGGCCGGGCCGGCCGGTGGAGGGTTGCCCGGGGTCGCTGTACGGGCGCGCCGGGTGAGGATAGGATCGTAGACGAACCTGTAGGTCGGTGAACTGCGCTCGACGCGCTTCCCGCGGATCTCCGCTCGACCTCCGGTGGCCGGCGTCGCCGCACCGGGAAGGGGAGTCTCATGGTTACGACAGTCGGAACGGGTTTCGCCACCGCGTACTCGTGGATCGGGTCGAACGCGGACGGCCGGTTGGAGGTGTTCGCCCGCGGGGCGGACGGCGCCCTCCACCACATCTGGCAGGTGACCCCCGACGGGGATCGGGACTGGTCGCGGTGGGAGTCGCTCGGCGGCACACTGACGGGAGTTCCGGTGGTGGCGCCGAGCGCCCGCGGCAGCCTCCACGTTTTCGTCCACAACGGGGACGACGCCGACCTCCGGTACATCCGCCAGGGTCCCGGCGGCGACCACGGCTGGTCGCGGTGGGAGTCGCTCGGCGGTCGGACGGTGGGCAGCCCCTCGGTCGCCCAGAACGACGACGGACGGCTGGAGGTCTTCGTCCACAGCACGGGGAACGAGGTCCAGCACATCTGGCAGACCGAGCCCGAGGGAGGCTGGTCCTCCTGGGGGACGATCGAGATCGACGAGGTGGGCGATCCCGCGCCGGCCCCGAACGCCGACGGTCATCTGGAGGTGTTCACCAACGGCGGTGGCGGCGAGATAGAGCACGCCTGGCAGCGCCCGCTCATCAACGGCTGGAAGGTCGGCAGGCTGCTCGGCGGCGGCAGCGTGGCCGACGACCCGTCGGTGGTCCAGAACGCCGACGGGCGGCTGGAGTTGTTCGTGCGCTTCAGCGACAACACGGTCTGGCACGTCTGGCAGACCGCCGCCAGCAACGGCTGGACGGGCAAGTGGGAGTCGCTCGGCGGCTCGGTGGCCGGCGTTCCGGCGCCCGCCCGGAACAGGGACGGCCGGCTGGAACTCTTCGCCCGGGGCACCGACGGGACCCTCCAGTACACCGCGCAGCGGCCGATCGGCCAGGGCTGGACGCACTGGGCCTCACTCGGCGGCACCCTGGTCGGGGACCCGGCCGTGGCCCGGAACGCCGACGCAGGACTGGACGTGTTCGCGCGGTTCGCCGACGGCAGCGTCCAGCACACCTGGGAGACCGATCCGGGCGACTGGTCCGGCTGGCGGTCGCTCGGGGCGCCCTGAGGTGCGGCGGACACGGGTCCGTCCCCGCGGGCCGGCCCGTTCCGGGGCGTCGGGAGTGCCCGAGGCCCCGGAACGGCGGTGACCGGTCGCGCCCGGCGGAGCGCTGCGCCCGCCGGAGCGGGACTCAGAGCGCGGCGACCTCGGCCCGCAGGGCGGGGAGGGTGCCGTACATGATGCCGCCGGGGCAGTCGGTGGCCAGCCAGTCGCGGTGACCGCTGATCAGGTCGACCGGCTTGGTCACCCCGTTGACCGGGTTGACGAAGGTGACGTGCGCCTGCGGGTCGAGCCCGTGGGTGCGGGCGGCCAGCGCGAGCACCAGGGCGAGCGAGCGGCGGGCCTTGGCGGTGGGCTCCTGGTTGACCAGGGTGCCGAGCAGGGCGACACCGAGGTTGCCCGAGTTGAAGCCGGCGGTGTGGAAGGCGGTCACCGCGTTGCCGTTGGCGTCGTGCCCGGGGATGCCGTCGTCACCGGACCAGCGGCCCTCGTAGATCCGGCCGGCCTCGTCGATGAGGAAGTGGTAGCCGATGTCGCCCCAGTCGTTGGTGATCGCGTGGTACTCGTAGATCGCCCGCACGGTGGCGGCCGGGTCCGGGTCCGCGTTCGCGGTGTCGGTGTGGTGCACCGTCAGGGTCTGCAGCGGGTAGTACTTGGCGGGGGAGTTCTCCACGCCGTTCTTGAACCGCTTGGACTCGTCGGCGCCCCAGGCGGCGCGGCTCAGGTACTCGACGCCGCAGAAGGTGACCGGCGTGGTCGGGGAGAGCGTGGTGGTGCGGGCCGGGCCCGCGGTGGTGTCCAGCGCGGTGGAGCGCAGGTTGGTGGCGCCGTCGGGCAGGCGCAGGTCGTAGCCGACCGCCCCGCCGGCCGGGACCAGCGCGGCCGAGACCGGGGCGGCCTTCGCGGCGGTGCCCGCGACATCGGGGCCGCCCGCGCAACCGGTGACGATCGGCTGCCAGGCGCCCGGGCCGGTCTCCTCGTGGTGGAGCCGGATGGCGCCGCCGCGGCGGGGGCCGTCCCAGCTGACGCCGACGTACTGGATCGGGA
>NZ_JZWY01000133.1:0-8713 GCF_000966955.1 Streptomyces sp. NRRL S-495 | reverse complement strand
GGCGCCCAACGCCGTGCGCTCATGCGACGCGAATTGTCAGACAACCCCTGGGGCGCGCCCGCGAAGCCCAGCTGCCGAACGGGTCCTCGCGATCCACCCCGACTCCATTCGGGCGTCAGCCGGCGGCGCCCGGCGGTGGCGTGGTGTCCTCCAGGAAGTCGAAGGCCAGCCCGCTGGAGGCCTCGCCCCGGCCGGTGCGGCGATGGGTGGCGAGCCAGAGCGAGACCCGGCCGTCGCTCCAGCGGGTGCGGTTGAAGGACGAGGTGATGCCGGTGCCGGTCTGCGGCACCTCCTCCTCGTGCACGAAGTACGCCCGGCCCTGGTCGAAGCCCTCGCGCAGTAGGGCCGTGCGGGCCGGCACCGGCTCGCCGTCGACGGCGCCGAGCATCGCCGCACGCTGCAACCGGATCTGACGGTTCTGCCCCGGAACGTGCACCGGGACGAACGGGATCCAGTTCTCCGGGACGGTGTTCATCGCTTCGTAGCGGACCGGCGCGGCGGCCGGCGGCGGCACCGCCGGCGGGTGCAGGGCCAGCCGGTGGGCGAGGATCTCGGCGGCCACCTCGCTGCCGCGCCGGGGCTCGCCGGTGGGCAGTCGGACGGTCTGCTCGACGCCCCACACCATGTTCGCGCTCTCGTCGCGGACCAGCACGACCTCCTCCAGCACCGGCCCCTCGGCGACCTTGGGCACGCTCGACGGCAGCAGGAGGTCGGTGTCCGCCGGGACGGACGCGTCGCCGATGGTGTCGAGGGTGAACATCGACCAGCGCTGCCAGTCGGCGTCGTCACCCGCCCCGGCGGGCGTGATCCAGAGCTTCCGGCCGAAGACGTCGGTCACCGCCAGCCCGCGGATCGAGGCGACCGTCCCGGTCGGGAGGTCGCAGGGCAGCTGGAACCAGTCGTTGCTGTAGACCAGCGCGAACTCCAGGAAGACCAGCCGCGCGAGGTCGGTGCTGTCCGGCCGCACGGCGGCGAAGTTGGTGCGCCCGTCCTCGACCGCCCACCAGCGCGGCAGCGGCATACCGGAGAACCGGACCGGCGCCGGGAACACGGTGCGGTTCAGCGGCGCGGGCGGCGGGGCGGCCCCGCCGAGCGGACCGGCCGGGTCGACGGAGAACGCGTGCCAGTCCAGCGTGCCGCCCGGGTACTCCTGCGCGGTCAGGACCTTCTCCGCCCCGCCGCTCGCACCGGCCGCGACCGAGAAGCGGTGCTCCAGGCGCGCCGGGTCCCAGGCGGTGTTGCCGGTGTGGGTCGTCGGGTCCTCGGCCGGCTGGTCGATCAGCGTGTCGAACCAGGCGGTCAGCCGTCGGGCCAGCTTGGCCAGCTCATCGCGTTGCAGGCCCACCAGGCCGTCGATCCCGTCGTGCGCGGGCCGTCCCCGCTTGAGGGCTAGGTAGAACTCGTAGCCGTCCATCCGGCGGCCGGCCACCGTTTGCAGGGCGGACCAGACCTCGGGGTGCGCCACCCTCGGGGCGTCCGCGTCCGCCCGGGGGTCGGGCAGCGCGACGGGGTAGCGGTCGACGTACTTCTGACGGATGTTCGGGCCGAGCAGGATCGGGGTCCTGCCGATCAGCTTCATCCAACGGCGCCCGATCGCCAGCCGCAGGTCGAAGGAGAGAACGGCAGCGGGCGCCGCTCGGCGACCGCCTCCAGCGGGCGGTCGGCGGGCAGCGGCTCCACCGCGCCATCGGCGGGCCGGAACCGGCTCGGCGGGGTGGCGACCACCGAATAGGTCGCGGTGACCGGCGAGCCGCCGTCCGTGCCGCGGAACTCGCCCATCTGCCACTGCCGGGTGAGCATCCACAGCGGGTCGCGCACCTCGGCGCGCAGCGCCCGCGCGAAGTCGGTGGTACGCGGCCTGCCCTCGATGCGGTTCCACAGGCCGACGGTGGGTGCGCGGCGGTTGTCCAGCGCCTCGCGGAGATTCTCGATCCGGGGCTCAGCCACGGGCCTTCCCTCGCAGGTTGGCGATCGCGAGATCGGTGCTGATGGTGATCGGCTGCCGGGTGGCGGACAGGACGGTGGCCGGCAGGAACTGGGCGTAGGCGGTGCCGTCGAGGTGGCCCGGCTCCACGGCCCGGACCCGGGCCAGGTCGAAGGTCTCCCGGACGGCGGCGACCAGGTCGTCCCAGACCCAGGCGCCGGTCCGGACCGGCGGGACGACCAGGAGCATGGTCTGCGGGGGCTCGGAGTCCGGGCCGTCGTAGTGCACCGCGATCCCGGTGGTCTCGTGCTCGGCCGGCACCACCTCGGTCCACTCGTCGAACAGCACCCCGCACCGCCGGGCGGGGCCGAGCAGGGGCTCGGGGGCGTAGTGGGCGGTGAACAGCAGCCGGTCCTCCTCGATCCGGGTGCCCGCCCGGAACTCCATCGCCAGTCAGTGGTCGCGCTCCCGGTAGGGGAACTGGACCGGGGTCAGCTGCGGCTCCTGCCAGCCGGGGACGTTGCCCAGCAGCCCGCCCGGCCCGCGCAGCGCGTCGCCCAGGGCGACGGCCTTCTCCCACAGCCGCGGCTTCTCCCGGACCCTGGCCACGCCGTGGACCCAGTCGTCCACCGGGAAGTCCCGGTCGAAGTCGTCCGTCAGGTGCTTCACCAGCCCGGGGCTGTCGGCGCGGGCCCGCCGCCAGTCCTGCGCCAGCTGGTCGGAGGGCGTGAACTCGGGCACCACCAGGACGTCCTCGCCGAGCATCGCCACCACCGCCGCGGTGGCCGCCCGGACCCGGTCGGGATCGGTCGCCGCCGCGTCGTGCTCGGCGAGCGCGGTGTCGGCGGCGGCGAGCCGCGCGGTGACGTCCTTCCGCAGCGCCTGTGCCCGGGCCAGCAGGTCGCGGCCCAGCTCGACGATCCGGTCCTCGTACGGCGCCGGGTCCAGGCCGACGGGGTCGAAGGCGGTCAGCGGCAACAGCGCCCGGACGTCGCCGACCAGACCGGCGAGCGTGGTGCGCGTGGTCCGGGCGATCCGCCGGAGCGCCTGCAGCCGGGAGTCGAACGCCGACCTGCGGCCGGCGACGACGACGCGCAGTTTGACCGGGGTCGACGGGCGCGGGCTGGTCGGAGTGGTGGTGAGCAGCCGCTCGGTCTGCTCCAGCAGCCGGAACCGGTCCTCGGCCGGCGTGGACGGGGGCAGCGCGTCGTAACGGGCGAGGAGCGCGTCCGCCTCGGCGAGCGAACGCCCCATCCGCGCGGCCGCCACCGCGACCGCCGCCAGGACGTCGGCGAACACGCCCCGGCGCCACTCGACCAGCTCCCCCCAACCGCTGCGCAGCAGGCCGAACAGACCGGCCGTGCCGGCGAGCTGACTGTGGGTGGAGACCAGCGCGTCGATCCGGTCGATCACCTCGTCGCGCCGCACCGGGGCCGGCTCGGGCGGGTAGAGCCGCGCCAGCACGGTGACGTGGTCGGCCACCCGGCCACGCAGGGCGTCCAGGCCCGAGCGAACGGCCGCGGGCCGCTCCCGGGGCACCGTGACCGCCTCGTCGGCCGAACGGTCGACCCCGGCCGGCCCCGAAGCCGGGACGAGGTCCGTGGGCCGCAGCGGCCGGGAGGTGGTCAGCAGCGAGCGCAGCGCCTCGACCAGGGGCGACACCTCGAACAGGGTGACCTTGCGGTCCACCCGGGTGGTGTACTCGATGGTCAGCGGGACGTCCGGGCGCGGCTTGTCCCGCGCGACGACAACGCCGAGGATCCGGTCGTCCAGATCGGTCATCGCCGTCTCGCGCGCCGGCCGCAAGGTCCACAGCAGGTCGATGGGCTGCAGTTCCAGGTCGAACTGGGTGACGTCGCTCCGGCGCGGCAGTCCGTCGAGCGGGTCGGTCCAGGTGACCCGGACCGCCACGTCCTGCTGCGCCGGCAGCAGGCCGGGCAGCCAGTCGTTGACCGCGGGTTCGGCCTTGGCCCGGGGGCCGTCGCCGCGGAACCTGGCGGCCCCGGCCTGCGGGTTGAGCCCCGCCGTGAGCTGGACGGCGAACCGGTGGGTCAGGGTGACGCCGCTGCGCGGGGTCCGTACGACGGCGGGCTCCGGCGGGAAGCCCTCCTTGGCGTAGGCGTCCAGGGTCGCGGTGGCGCGCTCGGCATTGCCGAGCAGCACCTGGTGGGTGCTCTCGGCGACGGCGAGGTCCGCCAGCGCGTCGTGGATGTCCAGCAGGTGCCGCAGCTCGGCGTTGATCGCGTCCTGCTCGTCGGCGGAGGCCGTCGGCATGTCCGGGGCGCCGAAGGGGTAGGTCGGTGCGGCCGGCGGGCGGGTGGCGCGGCGGACGAGTTCGAGCCCGTCGACGACGTTGCGGGCCTCGATCACGTCGATGTTCGCCCGGCCCTGCGGTGTCACCTCGGACAGCTTGCCCGCGCGCAGCGGGAACGCGCGTCGTAGCGCCGGGAGGAAGCGGTCGAGCTCGACGCCGGGGTGGTGGTCGTGCAGCCCGCGCTCGAACCGCCGCCCGAGCAGCGCCCCGAGCGAGTGGCCCGCCCGCAGCCCGTCGAGCAGTTCCAGGGCGATCCGGACCCGTCCGGAGCTCAGGTTCACCGCGAACGAGCCCGGGGCGGCCTCCGTCCCGTTGGCGAGGTAGCCGGCGCGCAGGACGGCGGCCGTGGTGGCGTGGCTCGGGGACGGGGCGTGGACGTAGCCGCCGTTGGTCGGGTCGTGCGGGATCTCGGCCGCCCCGAAGACCGTCGCGAGCTGCGGGTCCAGCGTGACCGACCCGAGCGGGTGCGCGCGCGGCCGGACGTCCTCCAGCAGCCCGTACGACCCGAGGTGGACGCCCGGGCGGGGCGCGCCGGTGCCGTCGGGCCCGAACCGCAGCTCGGCCAGCCGCTCGTTGGCCAGCCCGAGCAGCCAGGCGTCGAGCCGGTAGGTCGCGCAGTCGAGGTGCTCGGCGAGCACCCGTTCCAGCCGGGCGGTGGGCAGGTCGGCGAGCAGTTCGACGGCGCGCAGCTGCCCGGCGAGCGCGGCGGTCGCCGGGCTCGATCCGAGCACACCGGGGATGTACCGGTGCACCAGGAGGTCCGGGTCGGCGCTGCCGGTGACCGCCGGGTCGGGGGCGTACAGCTGCCGGTACCGGCTCTCGCTCACCGGCGGCACCGGCTCCCCGGGCCGCTGGGCGCGGACGTGGACGAAGAGCGGGTCGGCGAGGGAGGGGGCCGGGCGGCCGGCGGCGACCGCGAGGCGCCGCCCGGCGTCCTCCCAGCCGAGCAGGACGGCGTGCCGCAGCAGCAGGTACAGCAGCGCGGCCGGCGGGCGGTTCCCGGCGAAGCCGTTCTCCAGCCGCACCGTGTCCAGGTCGGTGCGCCCGTACCGGACCAGCCAGTGCAGGTAGTTCCCGGGATCGGGACCGGCCGTGGAGGCGCGCACCGGGTCGGTCTCGGAGAGCGGGCCGTCGTCCACCAGCGGGGCGAGCAGCGGGTGCTGCGTCCCGGCGAACAGCCGGCGGACCAGCGCCGGGTCAGGGCGCTCCGGGGGGTGTACCTGGTAGCCGAGCCGGGCGAGGAGTGCGCGGATCGGCTGCGGCATGTGCAGTACGTCCTCCAGCGCGGGCAGCACGGTGCCCCCGAGGCCGCCGAGGTTCTCCCGGTTGAAGACGTCCTCGACGCTCTGCGCGTACCGCTGGTGGTACTCGGCCGAGGTGGGGTGCAGGGCCAGGATGTCCAGCAGCCGCTGGTGCGGGTCCGGGTCGCCGCCGGCGAGGTGCGCGACCTTCTCGGCCGCGGTCCGCCAGTCGGTCAGGGCCGCGCTCAACAGCCCGTGCAGGGCGGTGCGGTGGGCCGACGCCGCCGGCCAGGCCAGCCGGCTGAACGCGGTGGTCGGCAGGATGCCGTAGGGCTGCCGACCGACCCGGACGGCCGGGACGGGGCCGCGTCCGCTGACGTGGCGGAGAAAGAAGTCGCGGGTGTCGGCCACGGTCTGCGGCGGCACGATCGGGTGCAGGGTGGTCTGCAGGAAGCTGCCCCAGGTCGCCGGCCACAGGGCGGTGTTGGCGGCGCGGGCGTCCCGCTGGTCGGTCCGGTCGGCGTTCGGCACCCCGGCCAGGACCGCGGGGTCGATGCCGAGCAGTTCGGCGAGGCACTGGCCGTCGGTCCTGGTGGTCCAGTCGCCGGGCGCGGCCGCGGCGGCGAACCCGGCCGCCGTGCGCAGACCGGCGTCCGCCTCCTCCCGGGCGTCCTGGCCGGCCGGTGCCTGCTCGGAGTTGTTGGTGGGGGTGCCCTGGGGCAGCAGCGCGTACCCGGTCGGGCTGCGCAGCTGCCGGGCGACCAGTCGGCCGAGGTCGCCGGCGGACTGCTGCGGGTCGGTGCGTTCGCGCAGCCCCAGCACGACCAGCCGGTCCACCCCTTTGCGGTTCAGGGCGTCGAGCGGGACGCGGATGCCCATGCCGACCTCGCACGCCGCCGTGAAGTCGGTCAGCCAGCGCAGCGGCGCGGGCACCCGGAGCGCGCCGGTCTGCTCGTTCACCTTGAGTTGCTCGCCGGGCGGTGTGTTCGGATCGGGGCCGACCACCAGCTCGTCGGGCACGGGCTTGCCGGGGACGGCGAAGACCTGGGTGCCGCCGACGTACCCGAGCGCCGTGAACCGGTCGGGCAGCAGCCCGGCCCTGGGGGCCCTGGTCCAGGAGTCCTGGGCCACCTGGGCCGGGTGCGGCAGCACCAGGAAGGCGACCACGACGCCGTTGCGCGGGTCGGTGGGCGCGGCGTCGATCCCGGACGGCCGCCGGGCGCGCACGGCCCGGGCCCGCTGCGGGCCGACGGCGGCGAGCAGTGCCGCGTCGGCGGACCGCAGCCGGGCGCGGTCGCCGTGCGCCCGCCAGACCGCCGTCCAGTAGCCGGCGCGGTGGGGCCGGTGAGGACCAGCACGACGGTGTCCGCCGGCAGGTTCACCGGCTGTTCGGCCGGGTTGGCGGGCGGGTGTTCCGCGCGCAGCCAGGCCGCCCGGCCGACCGGGACCCGGCCGGTGAACTCGTGCCACGCCACCTGTTCGGCGGCGCTGTCGCCGCCCGCCCGCCAGACCGCCGTCCAGTAGGCGCTCAGCGCGGTGAACTCGGCCTCGCCCGGCAGGGGTTCGAACTTGTCGACCGCCCACTCGTCCGGGAAGATCCGGATCAGCAGCTCGGTCTCGGTGAAGCAGGTCTCCAGCCGGACGGGGCCGAGCAGCACCGGCAGGTCGTCACTGAGCGGGGCGGGCATCGGGCAACATCTCCTGTGCGTGGACGGCGATCAGTACCGGTGCCTGGAAGAGCATGTAGGCGATGTCCGCGGAGCTCAGCCGGGAGTGCCAGAGCGGTAGCGCGGCGTCCTCGCGGCGCTGCTCGCGCTTCTCCTGGTCGTCCTCGGAGCCGTCGAACCGGACGAGCGGGACCTGCACGCCCGGGTCGAGGCTGACGAAGTGCCGGTCGAGCGGGTCGATGTCGCGCCAGGAGAGGTCGTTCCACACCTCGACCGCGGTGCCCGCGCCGTCGTCGGCCCCGAACCGGGGGTCGCCCGGGCGCTCCTTGATCACGAAGAACCAGCCGGGGTCCAGCGGCGGCTTCCCCCGCGCCTGGTCCGCCGTCAGGTCGAAGCCGAGCAGGGTGATGTCCGGCTCCACCCTGGCCTCGTAGATCGGCAGCTTGACCAGCTCCGGGGACGGGCGGTCGCCGTCCGGCACGTCGGCGAGGATCCGCTCCAGGCTGGGGTCGACCACGCCGTCCTCGTTCGTCGCCCAGGCGGCGCGGTGCGCGTAGACGGCGGCCGTCGGGTACTTCTTGAGCAGCTCGCCGCGGATCACCAGGACGAGTTCCTCCTCCTGGACGAGGTCGCGGTTGTCGTGCGTGCCGAGCGCGGTGTCCGTGCTCCAGCCGTCCATCCGGGTGATGTCGTAGAGGCGCTCACGGCGTTCCGCGGCCGTCTCGCCGGGCTGCGGCGGCTCCACCCTGGGGTCCCAGAACTGGCGGAACGAGGAGCAGCGCTGATCGGTCGGGAACTCCCGCCACAGCAGCTCGCGGGCGAGCTCGTGGTTGAGCCCGGCCATGAACGCCTCGATGAACTCCTGGTCGGTCGCCAGCAGCGTGATCGTGTTCGGCGGAACCAGTCCGAGGTTGGGCACGAAGGTGTCCACCGACATGTCCAGCAGCGACTGGTACATCGGCAGGTCGATGACCGGGTACGCCATCGCCTCCAGGAACCGCTCGGCGAAGGGCTGGAGACGCTCCGGGAGCCGCACCCCGCTCAGCAGCTGCCGGGGCACCGTCTCGTCGGCGCTCAGCCCGGCGAGCAGGGCGCCGGTGACCGGCGTGATGCCGAGCGGGAGGCGCTCCCGCGTCCGCCCGCCGACCACGGCGGTGTCGAGCCCGTCCTGGAGGTCCCGTAGGGCCAGCTTGAACAGCCGCGCCTCGGCGGAGTCCTCGCCGCCCGGCCGGGGCACCACCCCGTCCCCGGGCAGGCTGAGCACGAAGTCCGAGCTGGTCGGCAGCCCGCCCACCGGATCGGACGGTCCGGCCTCCTGCGTTCCGCCCTCCTGTGCTCGGGCCTCCCGCGCTCCGGCCGCCGAGGGTCCGGCAGCCGGCGGTCCGGCCGCCGAGGGTCCGGGTGGGTGCAGGACGTTCGCGAGCTGCGCCGGGGTGACGATCGCCGCAGGTGCGGCCTTGGGCGGCGCGGCGGCGATCCCGGTGGCCGGGTCGTCCATCCGGGGCAGCAGCGCGTCCGGCGGCTGGTTCGCGGCGGCGAACGGCAGCCCGCGCATGAGGCGCGAGCG
>NZ_JZWY01000132.1:0-323 GCF_000966955.1 Streptomyces sp. NRRL S-495 | reverse complement strand
GCGGCGGGGCGGCGGCGGCCCGAGCGGCCCCCGGCGCGGGCGTTGTCGGCACCGTCGGCGGGACCGGTGACGGGACCGGCGGCGCCAGGTGCTTGCCGTGCAGCACATGGCCGACCTCGCGGGCGAGCTGCGCGGCGCGGATCCGGGCGTTGGCCGCGAGCACCTCGCCGACCTGCTCCCAGGCGGCGGCCATGAACTCCTCCTGCCGCGCCTGGACCACCTGGGTACCGAAGTTGGCCGCGATCCGGAACCGCGGGTCGAGGTTGAGCCGGTGCACCCAGTTGCGGTTCGCCGGCGCCGGGACGGGCGTGCCGTCCCGCTGG
>NZ_JZWY01000131.1:0-1105 GCF_000966955.1 Streptomyces sp. NRRL S-495 | reverse complement strand
CGCCCGTATAGCGGCGGGGTGATCACCGGATCGGCCGCACCGGGACTCGGCGCCGCGGCGCTGTCCGCCGCCGCGTCCGTCGGACCGAGCGGCCCGGCCAGCCGGGCGTGCGCGACCGCGGGCGGGTGTTCGAGGTAGTCGTCGGCCAGGTTGATCCGTCCGGCGAGGGCCTGTTGGAAGGGGTGCGGGTACGGCAGCGGAACGGGCGGCGGCGGGGCCGGCGGTGGCGGTGGCGGAGGCGTGGGGAAGCGGCCGTCCCAGTTGTCCCACAGGTCCGGCTCGCGGTCGGGCACCCGCAGTGCCCCGCCCAGCTTGAGCACCCCGCCGAGCGCGGCGGGCTCGGTGATCCCGGGCAGGCCCGGTCCGGGCGAGCGCCGGACGTCGACATCGCGCCGCCCCACCCGGGGGTCGGGCTGCCCGGGCTGCAGCAGCCGGACCAGGTACTCGAAGTCGCCCGCGGTGCCGGTGCCGAAGAACCAGCGGTAGTAGTAGGGGAGTTGACCGGGGGCCTGCCGGTTGGGGTAGTTCGGCCCCCAGGCGGAGTGTGCGGCGCTCGGCGCGGCACCCGGGTCGAGACCGAGGCCGGCCAGCCGCCCGGTCTCGAAGGCCGGCACCAGGAAGGCGTGGTACCCGGTGTTCGGCCGCAGGTGCCGAGGGCAGATCAGCCGGGAGCAGGCCCGGTCGGGATTGGCGCGCAGCACCTGCCGCAGCGCGGCCAGCGTGGCGGGCATGTTCTCCGAGACGATCGGGTCGTCGAGCTTTCCGTCGACGTGCACGTGCGCCCAGGCACCGAGCTGCTCCGGCGGCGGCAGCGTGCCGGCCGGGTCGGTGACGGTGATGAACGGCAGCGGCCGCCCGGGCGCCGCGCCCTCGGTGAACTCGCCGGGCTCGCCGGTCTGTTTCGGCCCCTCCAGTACGACCAGGGCGAGCCAGGGCCGCAGCCGTCCGGTGTCCGCCTCGGGTGCCAGCGGGCTGTACTGCCAGGGCAAGTCCTCGTCGTAGAACTCGATGTGCGCCAGGTAGTTGGGTTCGGCGTTGGTGACCCAGGCCCGCGGCTCGGTCCGCGAGACCACCCGCGGGTCGATGCCGACGATGTCGCCGGGGC
>NZ_JZWY01000130.1:0-15127 GCF_000966955.1 Streptomyces sp. NRRL S-495 | reverse complement strand
CCGTAGAGCTGGACCTTCTGTTCGACGAACTGCTCCGGCGGCGGGCCGCCGGCGGCGGCCTCGCCGGTCAGGTGCAGACGGACCGGGATCTCGGCGCGGGTGACCGGGCCGGACGGATCGGCCGCGATCCTGGTGGCGATGCCGCCGCGCAGCCACGGAAGGAAGGAGTAGACGTTGGTCGTCACGAGGCGGCCCCGAACACCTCGGTGGTGGCGGTGAGTTCCTGGAGCGCCGGATCGGCGGCGGCGAGCCCGGCGCGGACCGTTCCGCCCGCGATCAGCACCCGGCCGTCCGACAGCGCGGTGGCGGCGAACGCCCAGCGGCCGACGGTCGTCCCGGCCGCGGCCGTCCATGCCCTCGTGGTGTCGTCGAAGACCAGCGCGCTCCGGTAGCCGACACCGTCGCGCACCTCGGCCGTGCCGCCGACCAGCAGGAACTTCCCGCCGCCCAGCGGGACCACCCGGTGGAGGCCGCGGCCCCCGGGCGAGGGCGGCATCGCCGTCCAGGCCCCGGTGGCCAGGTCGTAGCGCTCAACGGTCAGACCGGCGAAGGGGTCGAACGTGCCGTCGCCCGGGGCACCCGGGGTGGCGCCGCCGAACACCAGTGCGGCGGTGTCGGAGGCGGCCACCGCCTGGTGCCGGCTCCGGGGCAGCACCAGGCTGCCGGTCGGGGTCCAGGCCTTGGTGGTGGGGTTGAACAGCTCGCAGAACGCGAGCGATGCGTCGTCGCGCCCGGAGATCGGCGCGGTGCCGCCGCACACCAGCACCTGACCGCCCTTGAACAGGACGGCGGAGTGGCCGGTCCGGGAGTCGGTCATCGCTCCGGTGTCGGTCCAGGTGTCGGTGGCCGGATCGTAGATCTCCGCCGACCGCAGGGCCTTGACGGAGTCGCCGGAGCGCACCGCGACGCCGCCCGCCACCAGCACCCGCTTGTCCGCCAGCAGCACCGCGCTGTGCCCCCAGCGGGCCTCGTGCATGTCGGCGGCGCTCTTCCAGCTGCCGTCGGCCGGGTCGTAGAGCTCGGCGCCGGCGAGGCCGGGCGACAACGGCGACGAGCCGCTCGTGCCCCCGGCGATCAGCACCCGGCCGTCGTCGAGCCGTGTCACGGTGTGCAGCCGGCGCGGAAAGCGCAGCGGGACGCCCGCCGTCCAGGTCGCGGCGGCCGGGTCGTAGACCGCGGTGCGGGTCAGGACGGCCGAGGCGGCGTCCGAGCCGCCGGTCAGCAGCACCTTGCCGCTCTTCAGCAGGACGGCGCCGTCGTACTGCCCGTACCAGGCGGCCGGTGACGGCAGGTCACCGGTCTTCGTCCAGGAGCCGCCGGCGGCCGCCGCCGTAATCGTCGTGGCAGCGGTCGTGGCGCCGGTCGTGGTGTCGGTCATGGCTCGTCGAACCCTTCGGGCTGGCCGTGGTCACGGCGTGAGGATCTCGGTGCCGGCGGTGACGACGGCGGCCTCCCCGGGCGCCGCCGGGCCGGAGAGCGTGACGCCCCCCGCGACCAGTACCCGGCCGTCGGCCAGCTCGGTGGCGGCGAAGTCGGTACGGCCGTCGGCCAGGCCGCCGGTGCTGGTCCAGCCGTGGCCGGCCGGGTCGTAGAGCGTCGCGTTGCGAAAGCCCCCGGCGAAGGCCGGTCCGGCGGTGCCGCCGACGACCAGGACCTTGCCCGAGCGCAGCCGCAGCGCCCGGTGTCCGCTGCGGCCGCCGGGCATGTCCGGCAGTCGGCTCCAGGTGTTGGTGCCCGGGTCGTAGCGCTCCGCCGAGGCCAGCGGCGCGAGGGTGAACCGGCCACCGACCGGGATCCCGGTCGCCTCGCCGCCGGTGACCAGGACCGAGCCGTCGGCCAGCACGGTGGCCTGGTGGCCCCGGCGCGGGGTGGTGAGGCTCCCGGCGGTGGACCAGGTGCCCGCGGCCGGGTCGTACAGCTCGCAGAAGGCGAGCGGGGCCGGCCGGCCGCCGGTGGCCAGCGCCCCGCCGACGACCAGCACCCGGCCACCGGGCAGCACGGCCGCGCGGTGCCCCGACCGGGCGTCGGCCATCGGCTTCGCGGGCGACCAGTTGCCGGCGCGCGGGTCGAACAGCTCGGCCGAGTCCAGGGTGCCCTCGCCACCACCCCGCGCCCCGGTGCCACCGGCCACCAGCACCGCGCCGGTGCTCAGCAGCGTCGCCGAGTGCCCGGCCCGGGGCGTCCTCAGCGGAGCAGCCGGGCTCCAGGTGGCGGCGACCGGGTCGAAGACCTCGGTGGAGTCCAGCAGTTTGCCGTCCGCGCCGCGGCCACCGGTCACCAGGACCCGGCCGTCGTCGAGCACGGTGCTGGAGTGCCCCCGACGCGCGGTGGCGAGGTCCCGGACGGCCGACCAGGTCTTGGCCACCGGATCGAACCGCGCCGCGGACCCGAGCGCCCGGCCGGTGCCGTCGGCGCCGCCGGCGACGAGCACGGTGCCGCCGGCCAGCCGGACCGCCTCCGGCCCGGCGGCCGCGACCGGCAGCGGACCGGCCGCGGACCACGCCCCCGGGGCGGAGAGCGGGGCGGCGACCTCCGACACCGGGATGACGTGCAGGGTGTCGGCCAGGCCCGGGTCCGCGGCGACCCAGTCGGTCAGCGCGTCGGCCGCCGTCGCGGCGCTGCGGAAGGTGGTCGCGCCCCGGTCGACGTCCGAGGTCGGCGGGAAGGCCTGAAGGTTGTTGCGCCGGTAGGCGACGGCGAACCGCTGTCCGGTGAGCTGCACGGTGTCCCCGCCCGTGAACGGTCGGCGGCGCTCGGCGTCCCGTCGGGACAGGGCGGAGCGGCTGGTGCTGCTGCCCTCCAGCAACTGCTCGTAGACGGCGGCGGGGACGTCGTGGAACCGCGCGCGGCGGGTCCCCGCCGGCCGCCCCGGTTGCCCCCGCTGCCCGGGCCGCCCCGGCGGCGGCCCCCGCGACGATTCCCGCAGGAGCGCCCGGGGCGGTGCGCGCGGCGGTGGCCGCGGCCCGACGGGAGTCGAGGATGTGCAGCTCGTAGCGGGTGCTTCGGCGGACCACCCGCGCGGAGGCGAGCGCCTCCCGCTCCGCGCTCAACTCCAGCCCGGCATCCTGGTCCTGGTACGGCGCGGCGGACAGCTTGGCCGCGTCGTCCATGTCCTGGAACTGGGCCATCGCGAACTTGTCGTCCGGGGTGGAGAGCTGGACCAGGCCGCTGTCCGCCGCCGGAGCCACGGTGAAACGCCGCCCGTCGCTCGGCCGCTGCGCACCCACCCGGTCGATCCGGACATTGAGCGGGACCGCCCGCTGCTGCACGTACAGGGTGCCGAGCGGGTGCAGCACGAGCTTGTCGGTCGGCGGCAGTTCGCGCAGCGTCACCCGGCGGTCGCCGCCGCCGGGCGGCAGAACGGTACGCCAGCCCTCGACCTTGGCGATCTCGCCCGCGAGCAGCGGCAGCACCGCGATCGGCGGCAGCGTGGTGTCGTGCTCCTCTCCCCAGCTGATGTCGAAGTCGGCGGAGATCTCCAGGAAGAGCAGCGAGATCGAGCCGCGCCCGCGCGCCCGCCACGGCGACGGACCCTCCAGCCGGAACCGCAGGTCGATGCAGAACAGCCCCACCCCGAACGCCTTGAGCGAGACGTCGGCGGCGATCTCGATGACGAAGGAGAACGGGGAGAAGCGGAACAGCGCGTCGAAGGAGAGATGGCCCTCGACCCCGAAGTCCTCGAAGCCCAGCCGGAGTTCCGCGGCCGCCCCGAACTGTACGGTGTTGCTGGTGAGGGCGAAGTACCCGGACACCCGGATCAGCGCCCCGGGCCGGTTCAGGATGTCGACGGCCAGCCGGTTCGGCACCGGGAACGGCAGCGGCGGGGGCCGGAACGACGGGTGGAACCCGCCGACCGTCAGCACCAGGTCCGGGTTGTCCCCCCAGGCGACGAGCAGGCCCATACCGCCGTCGATCGTCATGGTGAGGATCCGCGACTCGAAGAGCTGCGCGAAGAACCACAGCCGCGACTTGTCGAACTCGACCGCGCCGATGAACGCGACCTTCAGGACCAGCAGCGCGAGCTCCTCGGTGGGCAGCGCGCACTTCAGCACCCCGAGGATCGCCAGGTTGCCCGGGATCTCGATCACGACGCCCAGCGAGACGCTGACCAGCGTCGGCGTGCCCCAGCCGATCTTGGCCATCGGCCCGATCAGGAACTTCCCCTGCTCGGGCGGGAAGAAGGCCCGCAGATCGCTGAGGATCCGCGGGGCGTTGGCGACGACGTCCTGGGGGAACATCACCGACTCGATCCGGCCGGTGCGCACCCCCTCGACCAGCGCCTGAAGGTTCATCCCGCGGTTGAGGCCGATCAGGCCGCCGACGGCGAGCAGGGTGAAGCCGTACCCCAGTTGCAGGCCGAGGCCGCCGAACTCGGTGGTGATCACGATCAGCATCGAGAAGCCGTCGGTGCCGTCCGGCATCCGGGTGCTGATCAGGCCGATCGCCTTGAGATCCACGAACCCGGCGAACTTCAGCTCCAGTGCGCCGGAGTACTCGCCGCGCGCCGGGTCGGCCGACAGGAAGCCCCCGCCGGAGATCACCCCGGTGTCGACCGAGAGACCGACGCCGGTGGGCGGTTTGAACTCGAAGCCGATGTCCAGGGGACCGAGGTTGCCGCCCTCGCGGAACCGCGACCTGACGATCACCCCGACCCGGTCGACCGCCGCCTTGACCGGACCCAGCTCGGCCTTGAAGGCGGCGGAGATCTCCAGCGGCACCGAGCCGTCCGCGCCGACCCCCGCGCTCAGGTACAGCGTGGTGACCTCGATCGGGCCCAGCTCCAGGTGGGTCGGGATCGCCAGGTCGAGTGAGCCGCTGCCCTCCAGCCGCAGCCCGCCCGAGGGCGACCAGAGCGCCCGCAGCTCGAAGTCGGACTCGATCCGCCCGCCGCCGGTGATCCTGCTGATGAACCCGTCGCCCTGGGAGAGGTCGATCAGGACGTGACCGCCCGCGAGGTCGAGCCGGGCGGTGGGCTCGGCCGTGGCACTGCCGCCCGGCCCGGCCTGCGCCGTCAGCCCGAGGGCCGCGGTGAAGCGGTGGATCTCCAGCCGGGACCCGCCGGTCTGCCCGAGCAGCACGATCGGCGTGCCGTCGGCCTTCTCGGCGGTCAGCCCGAGTGCGGCGGCGAGCTGCAACTCGCCGGTGGAGGGGTGGAGTTCGATGCTCAGCGGCGGCCGTACCCGGGCCTCCAGCCCCGGGTCGAACCTGGTCCGCGCCTCGAAGGAGACCTTCCAGAGCGGACCGGGCCGGTACTCGCGGACCAGGTCCGCGGCGGCCACCACGTCGGCCCGGGTGAGCAGTGAGGGCAGCGGACCGGCCGGGTCGACCGTCAGCCGCAGGAGGAAGGCGTCCAGCACGCGCGGACCGCCGGCGGGAGCCTCGAAGTCGAAGTACCGGCCGTTCGCGTGGAGGTACTCGGCGAGGCGCCGGAACAGCTCGGCGCCGTCGAACCCGGGCGTGCCGAAGCCGAAGGCGTCGCGGAAGAGGTCGCCGGGGGCGGTGAACAGGGTGGGCAGCCGGTCGAAGTGGAGCGTGCGGCGGCGGACCGGCACCACCGTCTGGTCCGCCGGATCGGAGGCGCGACCGACATCGGTGACGATCCCGAGCAGCGACAGGACGTCGAGCGCGTTGCGGCTCCTGCCCTCGATGTGCGTGAGCAGCGCCCAGTCGAGGATCCGCCGGGGCAGCTCCTTGGCCTCGGCCCGGATCCTCGCCCGCTGGGCGTCGGTCAGACCGGGTGCTCCGGCCACCGCGGTGTCGAGGGCGGGCCCCAGGGCGTCGAGCGCGCCGAACACCTGCCCGAGGGCGCCGACCAGCGACACCCCCTCCAGGGCGATGCGCTCGGCGACGTCGTCCCCGATCGCCGCGTCCAGCCGCAGCACGATCGGGCCCAGGCCTCCGGCCTGCACGGCGATCGTGCCGAGCGGGCCGTCGGCGGCGCCGAGCCCGCCCGGCAGCCACAGGCCCAGCGAGGTGAGGAACGACTGCCGCTGCTCGGCGCCCAGCAGTTGCTCCAGCGGCCGCAGGGCGTTGGCGATCTCCCGGGCGAGCAGTTCCAGGGTTCCGGCGGCCATCTCAGCTCAACTCCGCTCGGTCGTCGGGGCTGTCGAGGTCGTCGGGGTCGTCGAGGTCGTTGAAGTTGTCGGGGTCGTTGAGGTTGTCGAGGTTGTCGAGGTCGGACAGCCGCGCGCCGGGCAGGCGGAGCAGGAAGTCGCGATGCGCGGTGACGGCCTCGCGCAGTTCCGGGCTCCCGGCGGCGGCGAGTTCGTCGAGCAGCCGGGCCAGCCCGTCGGCCACCGGGCGGCCGCCGAGCGTGCGCGGGACGGGTTCGTCGTGGGCGAACTCGCTGAGCAGCAGTCGCCGTACGAGCAGGGGGCCGTGCATCCGGTGCCAGGCGACCGTGACCCGCCGTTCGGTGTCCACCAGCTGCCGGGCCTCGTCGAGGTGTGCGGTGCAGAGTTCGGAGGCCCGGCGCCCGGTCGTGCTCGCGGCGAGGCGGTCGAGGACCTGGCGCATCCGGACGGTCGGCGGGATGTGGACGGCGGGGTAGGCGGCGGCCGGCAGGATCAGCGGCTCTCCGGCGGCGGCGAAGGACTCCGCCAGCGGGGCCGGCATCGAGGCGAGGACGGCGCGTTCGGGGTGCACCCGGCCGAAGCCCCAGCCGCTGTCCAACTGGGTCGGCGGGACCGGCGGGACCGGCGGCAGACAGGTGGAGGTGAGGTGGCCGACGATCGTGGTGTGCTCGAGGTTGTTGTTCGCCTGGAACATCAGCGCGATCACGCCGGTCACGTACGGCGCGGCCTGGCTGGTCCCGCTCATCACGGCCAGGAGGTCCGGGTGGATGCCGCCGGACTTCGCCGAGAAGATCCGCACCCCGGGTGCGCAGACCTCGGGCTTGAGCCGGAAGTCCGCGGTGGGGCCGCGGCCGGAGAAGTCGGCGAGCCGGTCGTTGGCCGGGTTGTAGGCGCCCACGGTGAGGGGGAGACGGGCGGTGCCGGGGGAACTGACGGTCCTGGTCGGGTCCTGGTTCGCGGGGACGAAGCGGGCCGGCTGCTCCGTCAGGCTCGGGTTGGTCCAGCAGTCGAACGGTGTGACGGTGCCCTGTGTCTCGGTGAGGGTGATGGTCCACACCCCGGGTGCGATCTGGGACTGGAGGGGGGCGACGGCCGTGACCGGGTTGAGCTGGGCGATGATCCGGTTCTTGCGGTTCGGCTCGACCCCGACGTGCGAGGCGACGAACAGGACGTGCTGGGTCGGTCCCTGACCGACGGTCCGTTTTACGGACGTTGACGTCGGATCCGGGTTCGGAACGACCGGGGCCATGGCCGGGCCGCCGACCGGTTGCGGCGGGGTCAGGGTGAAGTTCAGCCGGCCGGGCCCGGGGTACCAGACGAACAGGAGGTCGGCCGCGGTGTCGCCGGACAGGATGTCCAGCCCCACCGTGACGCTGCGGTTCGCGGGAACGGTGCCGGAGGCGTGCTGGCCCTCGGAGAACTGCGCGAGCTGGTTCGGCTGGGCCTGCCCTCCGGTGTTTCCCGCGATGAGCACGAGCGACCGGCGGGTCGCCCCGATCAGCAGGTCGTCCAGCCCCTGTTCCTCGGGGGACGTGCCGTCGTGCGCCGTCGAGGTTTCGAAGCTGCTCATGTTCACCACGACGGGGGGCTTCGGAGTACCGGTCGGGATCCACTGCTGTTCGAGGAGGTACTTGGCCGCCTGGAGGTCGTCGAACGTGTGGAACGTCGAGCGGACGATGGCGAGATCGGCCTCGTGGGCGATGCCGGTGATCCGGTCGGGAGAGCAGCAGCCCGGCAGGCCGATCCCCGCGGCGACCCCCGCGACGTGGCTCCCGTGGCCGTCCGGGTCGCGCGAGAGGAAGGGTTGGGGCGGCGTGGGCGGCGGCGGTGCCGCGGCCAGGGCGGCGTTGATCTCGTTCGGAGTGATGACCCGCCCGCGGGTGACGCTGACGGTGGGAGTGGTGCCCCCGGTGAAGCTGATGTCGGTCAGCCGGATCGGGTTGATCTGCCCGGTGTCGAACGGCGCCCTGATGAACTGGCCCTCGAAGTCGATCACCAATGGCTTCGCCGGCAGCGGGCCGCCGGTGACGACCACATCGCCCGCCGACACACCTCCGAGAGCACTGAGCGCCGTCTGTGCGGTGGCCGCGGTCAGCGGGAGGGCCAGGATGCCGGTCGCCTGGTCGGGTACCCGGCCCGGGGGCTGCCAGCGCAGTCTCATCGAGCCCCCGGTCGGGCTGCCGGTGACCGCGATCGTCTGGCGCAGTGTCATGTCGAGGAGTGACACGATCCGGGTGGTCCCGTCGAGCTTGCGGAACGCCGGGTGGAAGATGTCGATTCCGGTGTCGATGACGCCCACCACCACTCCGCGCCCCGTGAATCCGGCGGGAATGGTGGGGACGTCGTCGGCGAACGTGGCTCCCGGTCCACCGCCCCCGTCGTGGGCCGTCGCGGTGTCGGCGTTCGCGGTGTCGGCGCTCGTGGAATCGGGGTTCGCGGTGTCGGCGTTCGCCGCGTCGACGCCGGGGGGTTCGGGAGGCGGTGCCGCGGGCCCTCCGGGCCGGGTCGGACGGCTGCCGTGGATGGTGACCACGTTGTCGAGCGTGGAGATCCGTTCGAGGTCCTCGGCGGCGATCGTGCCGGCCGCGATCCGGGCGGTGCGGAACTCCGTCCAGAATCCGGCCTCCTCCACCACCCGGAGGTCGCCGGTGTAGTGGAGCAGGACCTTGATCCGCTCGGTCCGGTCCAGCCGAGCAGCGTCGTCCTCGCCCTGACGGAGGGCGGCCTGCCTCAGTGTGTGCACGCGCGAGATCAGCGTTTCATCGAGCTTCGTGTACGTCATCCGCCACCTCGCAGCCGACCGTCGGATGGCATTTATCATGGGCCCGGTAAAATCCACTGTCAATCAGTATTCGGCCCCGGTTGCCGTGCCTGAGGCGGCAGTTCACCTGCCGGACATGGGTCAGTGTGCGAATTGATCTCTTCTCTTCCGCTATTGAGTTCACTCGTTCGAATCAATGGAATGATCGTAGGATAAAAATGATCGAATGAATGATCGGAGGGGTGGCGGAGATCAGCGCTTTCCGGAGCGGGCCGGCGGGAGGATCGCCCTCGGGGGGATCGTGGTGCGGAACTCCGGCCGGAAGGACAGCTGAAAAAAGGGCTCCCCCGGGCTGATGCCCGGGGGAGCCCTCTCGCGCGGCGCCGGGGATGTCCGGCTGTTTCGCTGGGGTCAGCCGACGGTGGCCGGCTCCTCGACGACGCGGCCGTCGCGGAGTTCGACCACGCGGTCGGCGAGTTCCATCAGGTTGGGGTCGTGGGTCGCGACCAGGACGGTGACGCCCTCGCTGCGGACCACTGCGCGCAGCAGCTCCATGATCGAGCGGCCGGTCTCGGAGTCCAGCTGGCCGGTCGGCTCGTCCGCGATGATGAGATCGGGCTCGTTGGCCAGGGCCCGGGCGATGGCGACGCGCTGCTGCTGGCCGCCGGAGAGCTCCCCGGGGCGCT
This sequence comes from Streptomyces sp. NRRL S-495, assembly GCF_000966955.1. Lineage (NCBI taxonomy): Bacteria > Bacillati > Actinomycetota > Actinomycetes > Kitasatosporales > Streptomycetaceae > Streptomyces > Streptomyces sp. NRRL S-495. The sequence goes on along the minus strand of NZ_JZWY01000130.1, from coordinate 5,606 downwards.
GGTTGGCGTGGTCGGACAGTCCGACCAGGGCGAGCAGGGTGTGGGCGCGCTCCTCGCGCTGGGCGGCGGGCACCTTGCGCAGCCGCATCGGGATGCCGACGTTCTCGGCGGCGGTGAGCACGGGCAGCAGGCCGAAGGACTGGAAGACGAAGCCCAGTCGGTCGCGGCGCAGCGCGAGCCGCCCGTCCTCGTCCAGGCTGCCGAGGTCGGTGCCGTCCAGGGTGATGCTGCCGCCGGTCGGGGCGTCCAGGCCGCCGACCAGGTTGAGCAGGGTGGTCTTGCCGGAGCCGGACCGGCCCTTGAGGGCGGTGAGTTCGCCCCGGCCGATGGTGAAGGAGACACCGCGCAGGGCGTGGACGGTGCGCTCGCCGGTGCCGAAGCTGCGGTGGACATCGGTGACGGCCACCATCGGAGCGGTGACGGTGCCGGCCGGTTGCTGGGTCATGCGGCATCCCCCTGGGTGCTCCCCGGCGGGGTCCGCCGACGGCGGCCGGCCGGGGTGTTCTTCGCGGCGTTCTTTGAGGTGTTCATGGCTTTACAGGGATCGCGGACATGACGTGCTGTCGGCCGCCGTGCAGCCGCGATGCGCAGCATTTGCTCACTACTTACATCCTTCGCGCAAGTCCCTTCCTTTCCTTGACCGGATCTGAAAGCATCGTCCGCTATCCGGTGATCAAGCGCCGGTGATCACCATGACGAAAGCGCCCCGGGGGCCCGTCCGCGCAGCGCGAGACACCTGCCCGGACCGGATGCGGCGCGGACACCATTGACGACCGGGGGAGGATCGGGATGCTCGGCTTTGTCATGCGCCGTCTGCGCGGGCGACTGCCCCTGGCCACAGCCGCCCTGCTCACCGTACTGATCACGACGGCGGTGCTCACGGCGCTGGTCGCCTTCCAGCGCACCGTCGGCGAGATCGGACAGCGACAGGCACTGCAGGGCGCGGGCCACCCGCGGACCACCGTGGTGGTCAACTCCGAGCACGGGCTGGACCGGAGGGCCAAGGACGACGCGGCGGTCGCCGACTACGCCCGGGTGCTCTTCGGCGACCTGCCGGCCGAGACCCGCGGCCTGTCCCGCAGCCGCTCCTACGGACTGCCGACCGGACCGGCGGGCGATGCGCAGGCTGCCCCGACGGGCAAGCAGGCGGGCACCCCGGCCGCCCCGGCGGGCGCTGTCCCGACGACTGCCGGGGCGACCTCCGCTGCCCCTTCCGCCGCCCCGACGGCCTCCGGTGCACAGCCCGGTGCCACCAGGGCCGACGACCTCACCCTGCTCGCCGCCCTCGACCGCAGCTACGTCCAACTCCTCGCCGGAGACTGGCCCGCGGCCGCAGCCGCGACCCCCGGCACCCCGGGCCCGGTCCAGGTGGCCGTGCCGAGGTCCGTGCTCACCCGCCTCGGCCTCACCACCGAGGCCCTGCCCGCCGAGGTCCGGCTCACCGACCGCTACGGCGGCCCCCCGCTCGTGGTCCGGGTCACCGGCGCCTACCGCGCCAACGACCCCGCCGACCTCTACTGGCGGCTCGACCCGGTGCAGGGCCGCGAGATCCTCTCCGGCGGCTTCACCACCTACGGCCCGCTGCTCGTCGACGAGACCGCCTTCGGCGCCGCCGGCATCCCCCAGAACGGCCGCAGCTGGCTGATCGACGCCGACTTCACCGGCGTCGGCACCGCCGCCGTGGACGCCGTCCGGGACCGGGTCACCCCGGCCGGCGACGCCCTCAACCGGAACGCCGGACTCATCGCCCGCACCGAACTCCCCGCCCTGCTGCGGGAACTGGACTCCGGCGCGATGGTCGCCCGGTCCACCCTGCTGATCGGCGCGCTCCAGCTGATCGTGCTGGCCTCGGCCGCCCTGCTGCTCGTCGTCCACCTCATCGCCAGCCGCCAGCAGTCCGAGAACGCCCTGCTCGCCGCCCGCGGCGCCTCCGGGGCCAGGCTCGGCGGCTACACCGCCGTCGAGGCACTGCTGCTCGCCCTGCCCGCCGCACTGCTGGCCCCGCTGCTCACCCCGCCGCTGCTGCGCGTCCTCGGCGGCTTCGGCCCGCTGCGCCACGTGCCGCTGGACACCTCGCTGCACTGGACGCTGTGGCCGGTCTCGGTCGCCTGCGCCCTCGGCTGCGTCCTGCTCGCCGCCGTCCCCGCCCTGCTGCGCGGTGCCGGCACCGCCGTACTGCGCCGGGCCGGCCGCCGCCAGGCCCTGGCCGCCGGCGCCGCCCGCTCCGGCGCCGACCTCGCCCTGCTCGCCCTGGCCGTCCTCGCCTACCAGCAACTCTCCCAGTACAGCGGCGGGTTGTCCCCGGACGCCGACGGCCGTCTCGGCCTGGACCCGGTCCTGGTCGCCACCCCCACGCTCGCCCTCGGCGCCGGCACCCTGCTCGTGCTGCGGCTGCTGCCGGTCGTCGCCCGACTCGGCGCCCGACTGGCCGCCCGAGGCCGCGGCCTCGGCCCCGCCCTGGTCGGCTGGCAGCTCGCCCGCCGCCCCGCCCAGGCCAGCGGACCGGTCCTGCTCCTGGTGCTCGGCGTCTCCACCGGCGTCCTGGCGCTCGGTCAGCACGACACCTGGAACGCCTCCCAGCAGGACCAGGCCTCCTTCGCCACCGCCGGCGGCCTGCGGATCCACGGCGCCCACACCGCCGCGATCGGCCAGGGCAGCCGGTTCGCCGCCCTGCCCGGCGGCGACCGGATCCTCCCGGTCGGCCGACAGGAGCAGTCGCTTCCCGACGGCTCCCACGGCCAGGTCCTCGCGCTGGACGCCGCCGCCTTCGCCGAGCACGTCCCGATCCGCTCCGACCTGCTCGACGGACAGGACCCGAAGAGCCTGTTCACCCCGCTCGCCGACGGCACCGCCGACGCCGCCCCGACCGGGGTCCCGCTGCCCGGGAAGCCGCAGCGGATCGACGTCGACCTCACCTTCACCCCCGGCCCGCGCCCCGCCGCAGCCGCCGACGACAGCTTCGGACCGGTACCGGCACCCAGGGCCCCGGAGGCCTGGCTGCTGCTCCGGGACGGCCACAACCTCTCCTTCGTCGCCCCGGTCACCGGCGTCCCCGCCGGCGGCGACGCCCGCGCCACCGTCGACCTCGCCGCGCTCACCGACGGCGGCCTCAGCTCGGTGTCCGCGCCACTCTCCGTGATCGGCCTGACCCTCGCCCTCGGCCCCAAGGACACCGGCGAACTGACGATCCGCCGGCTCGCCGCCGCCGACCGCGCCGCCGACCCCGGGGTACCGGCCGCCGTCCCCGCCGGCCTCGGCTGGACCACCGGCGGCGACTCCGCCGAACGCCCGGTCGGCGTGGACCTCGTCCCCGGCCCCTCCGACGACCGGCGACTGCTGAGCGTGCGCTACGGGGCCGGCTCCGACGCCCTCAACAACCGGCGCGTCGTCATCACCCCGGCCGAGGCCAAGCCCCCGGCCGCGATCGCCGGCGTCGCCACCCGCGGCTACCTCGCCGCCACCGGCTCCGCCGTCGGCGCGACCGTCCGGGTGCCGTTCGGCCTCACCACGGTGCCGGTGCGGATCACCGGCGAGGTCTCCTCGCTGCCCGTCGTCGGCGACACCGCGGTGCTGGTCGACCTCGGCACGGTCGGCCGGATGCTCGCCGCCGGCGGCCGGGAGACGCCCGTCCCCGCCGAATGGTGGCTGCCCGCCACCGGCCCGGACGACCGCACCCCCGCCCAGGCCGCCGCCGCACTGCGCGCCGCCCCCGGCACCCCCGGACTCCAACTGCGCGACGAGGTCGCCGCCGACCTCCTCGGCGACCCGCTCAGCGCGGCCCCGCAGAACGCCCTCGCCGCCATCGCCGTCGTCACCACGGTGCTCGCCGCCGCCGAACAGGCCGTCCTGGTGGGCCTCGGCAGCGTCGTCGGACTCGCCCTGGGCGCCCTGATCGTCCATCTGATCGTGCCCCTCGTCGTCCTCACCCCGGCGGCCCGCCGCCCCGTCCCGGAGGCCCTGGTGGCCCTGCCGCTCGGCACCGCCGCGCTGCTGGCCGTCGCGATCTCCGCCGTCCCCCTGCTCTCGGCCCTGCTCGGCGGCCGCCGCCGCCGCGACGTGGCGCAGCGCCTGCGGCACCTGGAGGAGATGTGACCGGTCCGGCCGCCACCACCGCCCCCCGACCCACGGGCACCGGCCCCGGGGCGGGCCACCAACCGGCCCCGTGGGTGCGCACCCGGCTGCGCGCGACCCCGCTCGCCGCCCTGCTCACCGCCGTCCTCGCGCTCGGCACGGTCTTCCTGGCCACCGCCTTCCCACGGGTCCTCGACCGGGCCGCCGACCAGGGCCTGCGGGACTTCCTCCGTGACCGGGGCGCCGTCGCGACCAGCATGTACGCCTCCAGCGCACTGATCGGCGGCGCCAAGACCCTGGACGACGACGCCGCCCTGCTCGCCGCCCACGTCGGCCCCACCCTCGCCGTCGCCCCGGGCGGAGTCGTGTACGGCGCCCGCAGCGGCAAGTCGCGTTCCCTGACCAATCCCGGCCTGGCCCGGCCCGAAGCCGTCGACCCGGAGATGGGCCTGCTCTACGTCCAGGGCCTGCGCGAGCACACCACCCTCGCCGAGGGCCGCTGGCCGGACGCCCCCAAGGGCGGCGGCGCCCCGGTCCCGATCGCGCTCGTCCGCGACACCGCCACCACCGTCGGGATCCACCTCGGCGACGTGCTGACCACCGGCGAGACCCTCCAGGGGGAGGAACCGCGGAAGGCCGAGGTGGTCGGCATCCTGAACGCCACCGACCGCAACGACCCGTACTGGGCCGAACTCTCCTGCCCCCTCCAGGCCTGCCTCGACTTCACCCGGGGCAAGCAGCCCTACGCCTACTGGCGCCTCACCGGACTCGTCGACGGCAGCGCTCTCGACGCGGTCCAGAGCTGGCAGACCGGCGCCCAGGACTTCTGGCGGATCCCGGTCGACGTCGACCGGCTGCGCGCCGACCGGCTCGACCGCACCGACCGGGAACTCGCCGCCTACCTCACCGGGAACACCGCCAACCAACTGGCGAGCGCCACCTCCCGCCCCGGCCTGCAGATCACCTCGCCGCTGCCGGACCTGCTGGACAAGGCCACCGCCCGGCAGCAGGCCACCGCGCCGCTCGCCGCCATCGGCCCGGCCGGCCTGGCCGGCGTCGGCCTGGTCGTGCTCGGCCTGGCCGCCGCCCTCGCCGGCGACCGGCGGGCCGCCGAACTGCGCCTGCTCCAGGCCCGCGGCGGCTCCCGGACCGGTGTCGTCGGGCGACTGCTCGGCGAAGGCGTCGTCACCGTCCTGCTGCCCGCCGCCCTCGCCGGAGTGCTCGCGCTGTGGCTGCTGCCCAGCCCGCGCTGGGGCGGCGCCGTCCTCGCCGGCACGGCCGTCGCCCTGTTCTCCCTGCTCGCCCTGCCGGTGCGCGCCGCCCGGCTCTGGTCCCGGCCCCGGGCCGGGAGCAACCGGCGGCGCCTGGCCGGCGAACTCACCGTCCTGGCCCTGACGGTCGCCGCCGTGGTCGAGGTCCGGCGGCGCGGCGTCGCCCCCACCGGGACGGGCGTGGACCCGCTGCTGGTCGCCGCACCGCTGCTGCTCGCCCTCACCGGCGGACTGCTGCTCGCCCGCCTCCAGCCGCTGCTGCTC
>NZ_JZWY01000129.1:0-9225 GCF_000966955.1 Streptomyces sp. NRRL S-495 | reverse complement strand
CAGCCGCTGCTGCTCGGCGCGTTCGCCCGGGTGGCCACCCGGCGGCCCGGCGCCATCGGCTTCCTCGGCCTGGCCCGCGCCGCCCGGGGCAGCACCGAAGGGGCACGGCCCTCCGTCCTGCCCCTGATCGCCCTGCTGCTCGCCGTCACCACCGCGGGCTTCGGCTCCACCGTGCTCGGGGCCGTCGACACCGAGCGCACCCACGCCGCCCGGCTCACCGTCGGCGGCGACGCCTCGGTGGTGGTCCCGATCGGCGTCCCGGTGTCGGAGGGCTTCGCCGACGCGGCCGCCAAGCTGCCCGGGGTCCGCGCCTCCGCCCGGATCTGGGCCGACACCGAGGTGTTCGTCCTCGACGGCAACGGCTCCACCCGGGTCTTCGCGGTGGTCGCCGACCCGGTCGCGTACGCGGAGATCTCCCGCTCGCTCGGGCGGGGCGCCTTCGACGCGGCCGCGCTCTCCGGCGGCACCGGCGCGGCGGACGCCCCGGTGCCCGCCCTGGTCTCCACCGCGCTCGCCCGCAAGCTCGGCCCGGGAGCCACCCACCGCCTCCGGCTGCCCAACGGCGGGGAACTGCTCACCAGCACCGCCGGAACCGTCGACGGCACCCCGGCGCTCCAGGGCGACGACCGGCTGTTCGTCGTCCTGCCGGCCGGCCCGGCCGTCGCCCTGGCGCCCGAACTCGGCCGCTCCAACCTCTGGCTGGCCACCGGCCCGGTCGACCAGGACCGGCTGCGGAGCCTGGTGCGCGAGCAGATCGCCACCGGCGCCGAGCGGGCCACCGCCTTCCCCACCGCGGCCGGCGAGGACAACGGTGGTCTGCCCCCCGGCTACAGCGTGCGCACCAGCGCGGCGGTGAGCGCCGCCCTCGCCGCCGACCCGCTCCAGTCCGCCGCGGCCCGGCTGTTCTGGACCGCCGTCCTCGGGGCCGGCACGCTCGCCCTGCTGGCCGTCCTGCTCACCCTGGTCCGGGCCGCGCCCGAGCGCACCGCGCTGCTGGCCCGGCTGCGCACCATGGGCCTGCGGCCCCGGCAGGGCCTGACCCTGATCCTGATCGAGACGCTGCCGCAGACCCTGGTCGCGGCGGTCGGCGGCGGCCTGGTCGCGGTGGCCGCGGTCGCCCTGCTCGGGCCCGCCTTCGACCTGTCGATCCTGGTCGGCGCCAGCATCGCGCCCGGGCTGCCGGTCGCCGTCCCGCCGGTGCTGCTGCCGACGGTCGGCCTCGCCGCCCTCGTCTCCGCGGGCGTCGTCGCCGAGGCGCTGATCGCCGGCCGCCGCCAGATCGCCACCGAACTGCGGGCGGGGGACCAGCGATGACCCTCCCGCCCCAACCCGCGTCCGGACCCGATCCCGGGCCCTGTCCCGATCCCGGACCCGCGTCCGGCCGCGGCCGGGTCACCCCCGGAACGCCGACCACACCCACGACGACGAGGCCCCGAGCCGACGAGAGGAGCACCGCGGTGAACGGCAGCGCCCAGGACCAGAAGACCGCCCCGGCCCCCACCTTCCAGGAACTCCAGGAGCGCGCCCGCGTCGCCGCGGCCGGCCCGGCGGCGCACAGCGCGGACGCGGCCATCGTCTGCGACCGGCTGGTCCGCATCTTCAGCGCCCAGGGCGTCGAGGTGCAGGCCCTCCAGGGGCTCGAACTGACCATCCGGCAGGGCGACCTGGTCGCCCTGGTCGGCGCCTCCGGCAGCGGCAAGTCCACCCTGCTGACCATCCTGGCCGGGCTGGACGTGCCGACCGCCGGCACCGCCACCGTGGCCGGCTGCGACCTGCTGGAGATGGCCCCCCGGGAACGGCTGCGCTACCGCCGCGAGGTGGTCGGCTTCATCTGGCAGCAGACCGCCCGCAACCTGCTGCCGTTCCTCACCGCCGCCGAGAACATCGCCCTGCCGATGCAGCTGCGCGGCGGCCGGTCGTCGCGTGCCGGCTCCCGGCAGCAGGCGGCCCGGGTCGCCGAGCTGATGGAGGCGCTGGAGATCGGCGAACTCGCCCGCCGGCGCCCGACCGAGATGTCCGGCGGCCAGCAGCAGCGCTGCTCGCCGACGAGCCCACCGGGGAGCTCGACTCGGAGACCGGGGCGAGCATCTTCGAGGCCTTCCGCACCGTCAACCGCGAACTCGGCGCCACCGTGGTGATCGTCACCCACGACCCGATGGTGGCCGGGGAGGTCCGACGCACGGTCGCCATCCGCGACGGCCGCACCAGCAGCGAGGTGCTCCGCCGCACCCTCACCGACGAGCACGGCGAGGAGTCGGTCAACGAGACCGAGTACGTGATGCTGGACCGCACCGGCCGGGTCCAGCTCCCGGCCAAGTTCCTGGAGGCGCTGGGCATGGAGCACCGGGTCGCGGTCGAGCTGGCCCCCGACCACATCGCCGTCCGCCCGGACGACCTGGAGGGCCACTGAGGGGCCTGAGAGCCACTGAGGGTCCTGGGAGCGGCGGAACGGTTCCGCCGCGGCCGGAGCGTCAGCGGCGGTCCTGACGGGCGGCCCGGCGGAACCGGAGGTACTCCCGGGCGAGCAGGCGCAGCGCGGCGGGCTTGGCGGGGCTCGCGGAGCGGTGCAGCAGCGCGCCGAGGTCGGCGCGCGCCGCCGCCCCGGTGAGCTGCTCCACCCCGACGATGCAGCGGACCATCGGCCGGTGGACGGCCGGGACCAGCCCGATCACGGTCCGGGCCTCGGCCAGGGTGCGGTCCGCCTCGTCCAGCAGGCCGCCGAGCAGCTCCCGGACCGCCGGCCGGTCGCGGGCCTGTTCCAGATCGGCGCGGGTGACCCCGTGCCGCTCCAGCCGGTCCCGGGGGACGGTCAGCCGGCCCTCCGCGAGGTCCTCGGCGAGGTCGTTGACGAAGTCGAGCCGCTGGCTGCCGTCGATGAAGGTCCGGCACGCGGCGCGGTAGGCCGACTGGTCGCCGGCCGGGCCGAGCAGCGCGGCGACGACCATGAAGCCCGGCAGCGAGTACCCGTCCACGTAGCGCTGGTAGTCCTCCTCGGTGTCGAACCCGGTGAAGTCGAGATCCGCCTCCGCCGCGGCGAGGTGGTCCAGGACCCGGTCGCGCAGCTCGGGATGGGCGGCCGCGCTGTGCAGCAGCGGCCGCAGCTCGGGGTCGTCCGTCCGGCCCTCGGCGAGGCCGCGGGTCACCTCCCGCTGCCAGCGGTCGGCGGCCGCCCGCCGTTCCGCGAGCGGGCCGCTGTCGAGCAGCGTGTCGGTCCGGTGCATGAACGCGGCCGCCGCGATCACGTGCGGGACGGTCCGCTCCGGCAGCAGCAGGCCGGCCGCCACCGCGACCTCGCGCCGGTATCGGGTCACCTGCTGCCGCTGCCGCCCGTAGTCGGCCCGCAGCCCGGGCTCCCGCACCCCGGCCGCGTCCAGCGCCCGTTCCCACCTGCCCACTCGGCTCACCCGTCCCTCTGCTCGGAAGGACCGAGCCTATGGCGTGTCCTTCGGAACCCGGGGCGCGGGCCCGTCCGGGGCGACCGGGCCCGGGTGGGATACTGGACCGGTCCATTCCGCGGCGGCAGGTGGTGAGGGGCGGCACATGAGCAGCCGGGTGCGGGTGCTGAGGAAGCAGAACCGGCTCAGCCTGGAGGCGCTGGCGGAGCGGGTCGGGGTGACCAAGAGCTATCTCTCCAAGGTGGAACGCGGCCTCAGCGACCCGTCGATCTCCACCGCGCTCAAGCTCGCGCACGCGCTGAACGTCGATGTCGGCCGGCTGTTCTCGGACGAGGTGGAGCCCGAACTGATCACCGTGGTCCGGGCCGACGAGCGGACCCCGATGGGTGCCGGGACGGGCCCGGGGGACACGCGTTACGAGGGCATCGCGACCGGACTGACCGACAAGCGGATGGTGCCGTTCATGATGCACCCGCCGACGGAGCCCGCCGACCCGCCGTTCAAGTCCCACGCCGGGGAGGAGTACCTCTTCGTCCACGAGGGCACCGCCGAGCTGGAGTTCCCGGAGCGCACCGTCGCTCTGGGGCCGGGCGACAGCGTGTACTTCAACTCCGCCCTGCCGCACCGCTGCCGCTCCACCGGCGCCCGGCCCGCCGCGGTCCTCGTGGTCATTCACGACGAGCCGTCCGGTCCGGCCGACCACGTCCCGACCCTGCCCTGACCCACCGGCCCCGGCGCCGCCGCGGTGCCACCGGGGCCGGTGCGCTCCCGGCGCCTCAGCCCGCGGCGGCGAGCAGCTCCGCGAGACGGGCGGTCCCGGCCGGGTCCAGGGGCAGCAGCGGTCGGCGCGGGCCGCCGACGTCCAGACCGAGCAGGGCCAGACCGGCCTTCACCGTGGTGGGCAGGCCGCCGCCCAGGATGAACTCCAGTACCGGGAGCTGGCGTTGGAAGACATCCAGGGCGAGGTCCCACTCACCGGCCCGGACGGCGCGGTGGAGCTCCAGGACCGGGCCGGGGATCAGGCAGGGCGCTGCGGTGCACCACCCCGCCGCGCCGGCCGAGAAGGCCGCCAGCGCGAGCGGGTTGCTGCCGTTGTAGAACGGCAGGGCACCGTCCGTGAGTTGGGCGAGCCGGTGCATCCGCCGCACATCGCCGCTGCTCTCCTTCACCATGGTGATGTTCTCCACCCGCCGGACCAGCGAGACCATCAGCTCGGGGGAGAGGTCGACCCCGCTGGTGGCCGGGTTGTTGTAGAGCATCACCGGGACGGTGACCGCGTCCGCCACGGCCGTGAAGTGGCCGGCCACTTCGCGCTCGTCGAGCTTCCAGTACGCCTGCGGCAGCACCATGACGGCGTCCGCGCCCGCCCGTTCGGCGAACCGGGCGCGCTGGACCGCGCCCCGGGTGGTCAGGTCGGCGACACCGACCACGGCGGGCACCCGGCCGGCGACCGCGGCGAGCGCCGCCTCGGCGGCGGTGTGCCACTCCTGGTCGTCCAGGTAGGCGCTCTCGCCGGTGGAGCCGAGCGGGGCGATCGCGTGGCAGCCGGCGTCGATCAGCCGGTCCACCAGGGCGGTGAGGGCGTCGGTGTCCACGCCGCCCTCGCCGCGGCCGTCCACACCGCCCTCCCCGCCCGGGGCGAACGGGGTGACCGGGTAGGCGATGATCCCCTCCAGTGCGAGTCCGGCCATCTCAGGCACCGCCCTCGGGAGTCGTGCGGACGATGGCGCCGTTCGTCGTGCTGCTCTTGACCGTGCCGCCGCTGATCGCGTCGCCGTGGCCGGCCCGCAGGGCGCGCCGGGCGTAGTAGGCGAAGTTGGCCTGGCTGCGCTTGGCGGTGGAGGTCCAGTCGTGAGCCTCCCTGGCGAGCGGCGCGGGTATCTCCTGGATCCGGCCAGCCGCCGAGGCCAGCAACTGGAGCCGGGCGGCCCGTTCGAAGAGCACGGCGAGGGTGCAGGACTCCTCCACGCCGCCCGTGGCGACCAGCATGCCGTGGTGGGCGAGCAGCAGGGCCCGCTTGTCGCCGAGGGCGGCGGTGATGATCTCGCCCTCCTCGTTGCCGACCGGGATGCCGGGCCAGGTCTCCAGGAAGGCGCAGTCCTCGTACAGCGGGGTGAGGTCCATGTGCGAGACGACCAGGGGCGTCTCCAGCATCGACAGGGCGGAGAGGTGCAGCGGGTGGGTGTGGATGATGCAGGTGACGTCGGGGCGGGCCCGGTAGACCCAACTGTGGAAGCGGTTGGCGGGGTTGGCCATGCCCTCGCCCTCCAGGACCTCGAGGTCCTCGTCGACCAGGAGGAGGTTGTCCTCGGTGATCTCGTCGAAGCCGAGGCCGAGCCGCTGGGTGTAGTAGGTGCCCGGTTGTTCGGCGCGGGCGGTGATCTGGCCGGCCAGGCCGGAGTCGTGGCCGGCATCGAAGAGGATCCGGCAGGTGAGGGCCAGTTTCTGGCGGGTGGTCCAGTCGTTGTCGGGGATCGCGGTGCGCATCCTGCGGTGCGCGAGGTCGACCAGGTCCGCCTTGGCGGTGGTCAGGGTCTCGGCCATGGCCGGGGTGCTCCTTCGTTCGGGGGCGTGCCGCAGCGGCGCGCGGCGGCCTGGTGTCGTGTGCCGGGCAGGCCCGGCAGGACACCGTGTTCACCATAGGACACATCGTGTCCTTGCGTCGACGGTGATGCCTACGGTGACCCCATGGTCGGAGCGGAGCGGGTCGGGTCGCCCGACCGTCAGCTCCCGCCGCCCATGCGGCGGATCAGCCCGGAGCGTTCGGCCTCCGAGCGCAGATCGCTGCCGGGCGCGCCCCGGTCGATGCGGTCGCCCCGGCCGGCGGCCGTGCAGAGGGCGAAGACGAGCAGGGCGCTCGCCGCCGCGGCGAGGATGCCGAGGGCGGTGAGGACGCGGAGCCAGGTCACGGGAGATGCCTCCAGGGGACGGCGCGAGAGGGTGCCGCCGGGGATATCGGCAGACCGGCCGACGAGGTCGAGCGTCCACGGGCGGTTCCACCTGCCGGCCGCCCGCGCGCACGGTCGTGCACGCGGGCGGCCGAAGCACGTTCAGCGCGCTACGCCGGGCCGTGCGCCCCCGTTGCCGCCGTCTCCGGTGCAGTGGCTGCAGTGGGCGGAGTGGGGGCAGTGGCCGCAGCGGGTGCCGTGGGGTCGGCCGGGTCCGGCACCAGGGACCGGAGCGCGCCCAGGTCCGGCTTGCCGGTCCCGGACAGCGGGATGTCCGGCAGTACCAGGATCGTCGCCGGTTCGCACAGCGGCCCGCCCCGCTCCCGCACCCACCGGCGCAGCTCCGCCACCGTCACCCCGCTGCCGGGGGCCACTGTCACGGCGGCGTGCGCGTGCTGGAGCCGGTCCCGGTCGGTGGTGGTGAACATGACCGCCTCGCGCACCGCCGGGTGCGTCAGCAGCGGCCCCTCGACTTCCCGGGGGAAGACGTTGTGCGCGTCGACAATCGCCACCGGATCGTGCCGCCCGGCCACCGTCAGATACCCCGCGCCGTCCAGCGCGCCCAGATCGCCGGTGTCCAGCCAGCCGTCCCGGAGTACCCTCGCGGTCGACCCGGGGTCGCGCCAGTAGCCCTGCATCGCGGTCGGCGTGCGCACCCAGATCCGCCCGACGCCGCCGGTCGGCAGCGGACGGCCGTGTTCGTCCAGGATCCGCACTTCGGTGTCGGGGAGCGGCCGCCCGGCCGTGGTCAGCAGCCGGGGGTCGAGGTGCTCGTCCGGGGTGAGGCGGGTCACCGGGCCGCACTCGGTGAGGCTGTAGGTCTGGTGCAGCACCCGGCCCAGCCGGCGGGTGGCCTCGGCCAGCCGCTCCGGTGCCGCCGGGCAACCGGTGTAGGTGACGCGGCGCAGGCTGCCGGTGTCGGTCCGGGCCAGCGCGGGGTGGTCGAGCACCCGGTACAGCAGGTGCGGCGGAAGGTAGACCCGGGTCACCCGGTACCGTTCGATCGCCGCCAGGACCTCCGCCGCCGCGAAGCCGTCCTGCAGCACCACCGTGCCGCCCGCCGCCAGGGCCAGGTCGGCCGTCGCCCCGCCGCCGTGGCAGAGCGCCGTGCAGAGCAGGAACACCGACCCGGCGACCAGCTCCGGGCGGGGCGGCCGGGCGAAGCGGCGCAGCACCCCCTTCGGCCGCCCGGTCGAGCCGCCGGTGAACCGGATCGCCATCACGTCCTGCGGCCGGAACCGGGGCGCCACCGGTGCGGGCGACAGCGGTTCCGCCAGTGCCGTCAGGTCCGTGCCGAGCGGGCCGGGGCCGAGGGCCAGCAGCCGGGCCGAGGGCAGCGCGGCCGCGATCCCGGCGGCCGCCGCGCCGCACCCCTCCGGGTCGAACACGAAGGCGTCGGTCCCCGCCGACCCGGCCAGCGCGATCAGCTCCGCGACCGGCCGGTCGGCGGGGAGCATCGCCACCCGGCAGCCGATCAGATTGGCGGCCGAGCCGCACCAGGAGCGCCTCCGGCCGGTTCCCGGCCAGCAGGGTGACACCGTCGCCGCGCCCCAGCCCGGTGGAGCGCAGGCCCCGGGCGAGCCGGTGCACCCCGGCGAGGCACTCGGCGGCCGTCAGGGACCGCGCCCCGTGCCGCAGCGCGACCCGCCCCGGATCACGTGCCAGCCCCGCCAGCACCTGCCCGGTGTGCGTCGCGTCCGCCGTCCCGGCATCCGCCCCACCCGCCCCGGCCCGCAGCGTCTCCGTCACGTAGAGCCCTCCACCCGTCCCGGCGACCGAAAATCTGACGGTGCATCATGAACGGCGACCACCATAGGACCTGGGGTCGCGGGCGCCGCCATCGGGCTGGGCCGTTCGGGCGGCTCACCGGGGTCGGGCGGGTCGCCGGGGTCGCCGGGGTCGCCGGGGTCGGGCGGGGCGATCGGGGTGTCCGCGGCGGTCAGACGTCCGCGGCGGCGGACCGCGCGCGCAGCTCGGCCAGGGAGAGGACCTGGTACCGGTCGTCCTGTTCGGTCATCACGAACAACTGGAAGGCCTCCGGTTCGGTCCAGGTGAGCTCGCCGACGATGCGGAGGAAGTCGTCCAGCGGCAGGTGGTTGAACGCCGCGCCGTAGCAGGCCGGCGGATTCTTGGTGCCGCCCCAGGCCTCGGCGCGCGCGCCGAGGTCGCGCAGCGCCCAGCGCCCCGGCAGGTCGGGGCCGAGCAGATCGAGGCGGGCGTTCAGTTCGGCGACGGCGTCGGTGTCGTCGGCCCAGCAGCCGGGGCTGAGCATCACGACGGTGATATTGGACATCCGGTCATGTTCCTCCGGAGCGCACCGGACCGGCAACGGGGACCAGGGGCCGGGAACCGTGGCGGGAGCGGGCGGCGTGGATTGTTATCGTTCCAGGTCGGGCACGGACGGGACGGGTGAGCAGCATGGACGGGTCGGCCATCGTGGGCGGAGCGAGGGCGGTCGCGCCGGGCGCGGGCCGGACGGCGGAGGCGGTGATGGAACCGCGGGGACCGGTGGACCTGCGAGGCGTGGCCGGCGAGCCGTTCGCCGTGCACTACCCGGCCGACGCGGTCGTGGTCGTCTCCGGGCTGCCCGGCAGCGGCAAGAGCACCCTGCTGCGGCGCTGGTCCGCCCGCGCGCCGCAGGCCGTGACCGTCGACCCGCGCGCCGTGCACGAGGCCTGCGCCGCCGTCATGCCGGACCGCCTGCCGTACGCGGTCTACCGCCCCTGGGCCCGGCTGGAGCACTTCCGGCTGCTGCGCCGCTCGCTGCGCCGGGGCGGGCCGCTGCTGGTGCACGACTGCGGCAGCCGGGCGTGGATGCGTCGCTGGCTGGCCCGCGAGGCCGCCCGGCAGGGACGGGAGCTGCACCTCGTCCTGCTCGACGT
>NZ_JZWY01000120.1:0-201 GCF_000966955.1 Streptomyces sp. NRRL S-495 | reverse complement strand
CGCACACCGGCGGCGGCGCGCCCGGCGGCGGAGCGGGCCCGGGTGGCCGGGACGGTCACGGTCCGGGCGGCCTGGTTGCCGGGCGCGGCCGGAGCGGCCGGGGCCGGGGTGGCCGGCGCGGCCGGGGTGCTCGGCGCGGCGGCGTGCGCGGCCGGCGCGGTGGCGATCGCGGCGGCGGTGGCGCCGATCGCGGTCACCAGC
>NZ_JZWY01000930.1:0-8952 GCF_000966955.1 Streptomyces sp. NRRL S-495 | reverse complement strand
TGCCGCCCCGGCCCCGGTTGCCCCGGTCGCCGCTCCGGCTCCGGTCGCCCCGGCTGCTCCGGCCCCCGTTGCTGCTCCGGCCGCCCCGGCTGCTCCGGCTCCGGTCGCCGCCCCGGCCCCCGTTGCCGCCCCGGCCCCGGCCGCGCCGGTCGCCGCTCCGGCTCCGGCCGCCCCGGTGGCCGACGCCGGTGACGCCTACGTCACCCCGCTGGTGCGCAAGCTCGCCGCCGAGCACGGCGTCGCGCTGACCGCTGTCACCGGTACCGGTGTCGGCGGCCGCATCCGCAAGCAGGACGTCCTGGCCGCCGCCGAGGCCGCCAAGGCCGCGCCGGCCCCGGTCGCCGCTGCCCCGGTCGCGGCCGCCGCGCCGAAGGCCGCTGCCGCCCCGTCGGCCCTGCGCGGCCAGACGGTCAAGATGACCCGCATGCGCAAGGTCATCGGCGACAACATGATGAAGGCCCTGCACGAGCAGGCGCAGCTCACCAGCGTGGTCGAGGTGGACGTCACCCGGATCATGTCGCTGCGCGCCAAGGCCAAGGACTCCTTCCTCGCCCGCGAGGGCGTGAAGCTGTCCCCGATGCCGTTCTTCGTCAAGGCCGCCGCCCAGGCGCTGAAGGCCCACGCGGTCGTCAACGCCCGGATCAACGAGGCCGAGGGCACCATCACCTACTTCGACACCGAGAACATCGGTATCGCGGTGGACTCGGAGAAGGGTCTGATGACCCCGGTCATCAAGGGTGCGGGCGACCTCAACATCGCCGGCATCTCGAAGAAGACCGCCGAGCTGGCCGGCAAGGTGCGCGACAGCAAGATCACCCCGGACGAGCTGTCCGGCGCCACCTTCACCATCAGCAACACCGGCTCGCGCGGCGCGCTGTTCGACACCGTCATCGTGCCGCCGAACCAGGCCGCCATCCTGGGCATCGGCGCGACGGTCAAGCGCCCGGTCGTCATCGAGGCCGACGGCGGCACCGCCATCGGCATCCGTGACATGACCTACCTGTCGCTCTCCTACGACCACCGCCTGGTGGACGGCGCCGACGCCGCCCGCTACCTGGTGGCGGTCAAGGAGATCCTGGAGGCCGGCGAGTTCGAGGTCGAGCTCGGCCTGTAAGGCTCCGCCCGAGGGTCCCCCTCCGGCAGCACCGGAACCCCGCGTCGTCCCCGGACGGCGCGGGGTTCCGCGCGTCCGGGGCGGGTTCCGCGCGTCCGGGCCGGGGTGGCGGTGGACGGCCGCGGACGGCGGGCGTCTTGGCGCCGTTCCGGGTTTTTCGTGCCGTTCCGGGCGATTCACCCGCTCTTCGCATGCGCGCGTGCGGCCGAACAGGGATGCTGGAGCGGTGATGGACGAGACCGACTTCTGGCAGATCATCGACGACACCCGGGAGGACGCCGAGGGCGACCCGGACGAGCAGGCGGACCGCCTGGTGGAGCGGCTCGTCGAGCTGACCCCGGACGACGTCATCGACTTCGCCCGGCTCTTCGAGGCCCGGTTCCAGCGCGCCTACCGCCACGACCTCTGGGGCGCGGCCTACCTGCTGCTGGGCGGGGCCTCCGAGGACTCCTTCGACTACTTCCGGTGCTGGCTGATCGGCCAGGGCCGGGACGTCTTCGAGGGCGGGCTGCACGAGCCGGACGACCTGGCCGACCTGCTGCCCGGCTTCGACGAGGAGGAGGACGGCGAGGCCGAGGACCTCGGCTACGCGGCCGACGAGGCGTACGAGCAGTTGACCGCGCTGCCGCTGCCCGAGGTGGGCGGGCGCCAGCCCGCTCAGCCGTTCGGGGCCGGGTTCGACTTCGACGACCCCGAGGTCATGGCGAAACGCTTCCCCAAGCTCTGGGAGCGGTACGGGGACTGACCCCGCCAAGGCCGGGCGGGCCGGGGACGGACCCGGGCGGGCCGGGGCTCACGGCCGCCGGGCCCGCCCGGGCGGCGGCTCAGGTGTTGGAGCCCGCCGCCTCGCTGGTGTCCTGCTTGATGCCCTTGAGGATCTGGTCCAGCACGGACGGGTCGGGCGCGCCCGCGGCGTCGTCCACCCCGCCCTCGAAGGCCACGAAGCCGCCGCCCTTGGCGGGGACGGCCACCATCAGGATGTAGCCCTTGCTGCCGTCCGAGGTGGTGATGTGCCAGCGCACCGCGTAGCCGGAGATGCCCGCGACCGTGGTGCTGGAGGAGCCCGCGTCGGTGTGCCCGGTGATGTTGCTGAAGATCGCCGCCGCGTAGGTCGGCATGGCCGCCTCGGCCGCCGCCCGGGCGGTGGTGCCCGCGATGGTGTCCTTCTCCACCGAGAACTGGCCCCGGATGCAGTTGCCGCCGCCGGGGCAGGTGTACTGGCCGCTGCCGAGGAAGACGGTGGAGTGCGACCCGCTGGTGTTCGCCTCCCAGCCCTCGAACACCGGCACCGTGATGGCGTGCTGCGGGTCCGCCACGGTGTCCTTGAGCACCGGGCTCGGCTTCGGCGGCGTGGTCGGCGGCGGCGGGGAGGACCTGGTCGGGCTGGGGGTGGTGGCGCTGGGGCTCGGTGTGTCGGTGACGGTGACGGTGGCCACCGTCGGGGTCGGCTTGGCGGTGGGGCCGTCACCGCCGCTGTTGAGCGCCACGGCGGCCACCACGCCGACCACGGCCAGCACGCCGACCACGATGCCGATGGCCGTCCCGGTCCTGATCCGGTTCGGCCGCTCCGGCGGCGGATAGGCGGCCGGCGGGTAGCCGTAGGCCGGCGGGTTCTGTGCCGGGTAGCCGTACCCGGGCTGCCCCTGCTGCGGCGCGCCGTAACCGTAGGCCGGCGGCGCGGGTGCGGAACCCCCGGAGGGGTTCTGCCAGGCGACCTGCGTCGGGGCGTCGGCAATCGGGCCGCCGCCCGCCTGGACGGGGCGCACATCACTGGTCCAGGCCGCGCCGTCCCACCAGCGCTCATGACCGGCCGTGCCGTCCGCACCCGGTACCGGGTACCACCCGGGAGGCGTCGAGTTGCTCACGGCCGTAACCTACCCGTCCGGGTGACGCTCCAGACAGGGCGGGTCTGTCACGACTCTGCACCACCCGCGCACGCGATCTGACGGTGCGTCAGTGCTGTGGGTGGGTCGTGCGGGAACGGTCGCCCGGTCCCTCAGTCGCCCGGTCGGCCGGTCGCCCCGTCGTCGAGGGACCGGGCCATCCAGATGTCGTCGACGTAGGCGCCGTCGATCAGGAACTCCTCCTTGAGCGAACCCTCGACCACGAAGCCGCAGCGCTCGTAGAGGGCGCGGGCCGGGGCATTGTGGCCGAGCACCCGCAGGGTGATCCGGCGGGCGCCCTGCTCCCGGGCGATCCGGCAGGCCGCCTCGACCAGTGCGACACCGATGCCCCGGCCGCGCAGAGCGGCGTCGACCGCGAGGCCCTGGATCTGGCGCACATGCCGGTTGCTGGCCAGCGGCGTCGGCGGGACGACCCGGACGTAGCCGACCGCCCGGCCGTCGAGCAGGGCGAGGTGGAACTGGTCCGGGCTGTGGCGTTCGTCGAACACCCCCGCGTCCTCGTCGGGCCGGGGGGCGACCTCGGCCAGCGGGCTCCAGGTGGAGCGGTTGAGGGCGGCGAGTTCCTTCTCGTCCTCGGCCCGGGCGGGTCGGATGATCAGCTGATCGTTTTCGCGCATGCGCCGCATGCTAATCACCCCCGGCCGGGACGTACACGGCATTTCCCGCGGCCCCGCGGGGCCGCCGCTCCCCGGCGGGCCGCCGACCGACTGCGAGGATGGGCCCATGAGAATCGCGGTCACAGGATCCACAGGACTGATCGGCGCGGCACTCGTCGGCTCGCTGCTGGCGGACGGGCACGAGGTGGTGCGGCTGGTCCGGCACCGCTCGCGGACCGGGCCCCGGCCGGACGGCACCACCGCCATCGGCTGGAACCCGCTGCTGGGCCAGATCGACCGGGCCGGGCTGGCCGGGGTCGAGGCGGTCGTGCACCTGGCGGGCGCCGGCGTCGGCGACCGCCGGTGGAGCGAGTCCTACAAGCGGGAGATCCGGGAGAGCCGGGTCCTGGGCACCGAGACCCTGGCGACCGCCCTGGCCGGGCTGGCCGAACCGCCGAAGGTCTTCGTGAGCGCCTCGGCCGTCGGCTACTACGGGCAGACCGGGGACCGGGTGATCGACGAGTCCTCGCCCGCCGGGGACGACTTCCTGGCGGAGGTCTGCGTGGAGTGGGAGGCCGCCGCCCGCCCGGCCGAGCGGGCCGGGATCCGGGTGGTCCACCCGCGCACCGGGCTGGTGCTCTCCGCCGCCGGCGGCGCGGGCGGACGGCTCTTCCCGCTGTTCCGGCTGGGCCTCGGCGGCCGGCTCGGCGACGGCCGGCAGTACTGGAGCTTCATCTCGCTCGCCGACGAGGTCGCGGCTCTGCGCTTCCTGATCGACCGGGAGGACATCGACGGGGCGGTGAACCTCACCGCCCCCGAACCGGTGACCAACGCCGAGCTGACGGCGGCGCTCGGGCGGGTGCTGCGCCGGCCGACGCCGTTCCCGGTGCCGAAGGCCGTACTGGAGGCGGTGCTGGGCGAGCTGGCGGTCGAGGTGGTCGGCAGCCACCGGGTCGTGCCGCGCCGGCTGCTGGACGCGGGCTTCGACTTCGCGCACCCGGACGTCGACTCGGCGGCGCGGGCGGCTCTCTGAGGCTCGGGCCGCTCCCCGGGGTAAGGGCCCGAGGCACGGCCCCGGGGCGGCTCTCCACGGCATTGCTCCGGGCGGGCGGGGCCGGACGCGCGCGGTCGCGTCCGGCCCCGCCGCGTAGACGCGCTACGACGTCCGCCCTGGCCAGGGGCATATGCGGAGCGGAGTCCGGGCGACTGCGGCGCAGGGCTCCGAAAGGGGGCGCACGGGAGCACACGGTGGGCGCGCTGCGCGCCCCTGGTGACCGTGCGCGCCCGTCGGACGGCAACACGGGCGAGGAGGAGTACAGTCCGTGACCGCGCGGCCACCGGATGCGGCCACTCCCCTTCCCCACCGGGTTCGGGGCCGGTGTGCTTGTCTGACGCTCGTACTGACTGGGCATCACACCGGTCGGACCGTGTCCCAGCACCCTGCTGCCTGCACCGGCCCGAAATCCCGGGACCAGGGAGGGAGCCACCCGTGCCCACGTACGACTTCACTCGCCGCACCCGCCGACAGTCCGACCCGGACGTCGTCGTGGTGGGAGCCGGCCTCGCAGGCCTTGCCGCCGCTCGCGTACTCACCGCCCACGGCCTCGCCGTACAGGTCCTGGAGGCCGCGGACCGGATCGGCGGTCGAGCGGCCTCCCACGAACTCGACGGCTTCCGGCTCGACCACGGCAGCCATCTGCTGAACACCGCCTTCCCCGAGCCCCGCCGCGTGCTCGACCTCGACCGGCTCGATCCGCGCCCGCTCACGCCGGGCGTACTCGTGCACAACGGCGGGCGCCGGTACCGGGTCGGGGACCCGCAGCTGACCACCGCCCGGCAGGCCGCCGCCCGGGCACCACTGGGCAGTCCGCTGGACAAGGCGCGGCTCGGCAGCTGGCTCAACCGCCTCGCCAACACCCCGCCCGCACGGCTGAAGGCCCGGCCGGAGACCACCGCCGCCCGGGCCCTCGGCGACCGGGGCCTCGCCCCGCGCACCGTCGACGGACTGCTGCGGCCCCTGCTCGGCGCCCTGCTCAGCGACCCCGCGCTCGGTACCAGCAGCCGGGTCGCCGACCTGGTGCTCCGCTGTTACGCCCGCGGCCGGCTCTGTCTGCCCGCCGGCGGGATCGCGGCCGTGCCGGCCCAACTGGCCGCCGCGCTGCCCGCCGGCACCGTCCGCACCGGAGTGCGGGTCACCTCGATCACGGCCGACGGCGTGGAGACCGCCACCCATGGGCGGATCGGCGCGCAGGCCGTGGTCGTCGCGACCGACCCCCGCTCCGCCGCCGACCTGCTGCCGGGTCTGCGGCTGCCGGACTTCCACCCCGTCACGACCTTCTACCACGCGGCCGACCGCACCCCCCTGGGGGAGGCCGCCCTGCTGCTGGACGGCGACCGGCCGGGCAGGCAGCCGTCCCTGGTGTCGCACTCGCTGGTGCTCAGCGAGCTGCACCCCTCGTACGCCCCGACCGGACAGGCGCTGATCGCCACCACCGTGCTCGGCCGCCGCACCTTCGACGCCGGCGGACCGGCGGCGCTGGAGCCGGCCGTCCGGGCCCGGCTGGCGGAGCTGTACGGCACGCCGACCGGCGGCTGGCAGTTCCTGAGCGTGCGGCACCTGCCGGACGCGGTGCCCGCCATGCCGCCGCCGCACAACACCCGGCGGCCGGTCCGGCTGCTCGCCGGGCTCTACGTCTGCGGCGACCACCGGGACACCAGCAGCGTGCAGGGGGCGCTGGTGTCGGGGCGGCGCGCGGCCGAGGCCGTGGCGCGCGACCTCGGGCTGCCGATCGCCGTACGGGAGGCGGAAGCGGCCTGACAGGCGGACGGCGCCGGGGGGTGTCCTGTGCGGGCCACCCCCCGGCGCCGCTCGGTGTGCGGGCGCGTGGAGCGCGGCGCCCGGCGCCCGGCGCCCGGCGCCCGGCGTGCGGCGTGCGGCGTACAGCACGGGACGGGCGGCGCGTGGCGGGCGGCGCGCGGCCCGGCTGCCCGGGCGGTGCCGGTCCGCGTGCCAATATGCCGATATGACCGCTGATCGGACGATCTCCGCTCCCCCGTCGGCCGCCCGGTGAGCGCCCGGTGAGCGCCGACTTCGAGGTCCAGCCGCTCTCGCTGATCCTGGTCCCCGCCGCCGCGGTGGCCGCCCCGCTGATCGCCGACCGGCTGCTGCGGTGGATCGCCGTCCCCACCGTCGTGTTCGAGATCCTGCTCGGCGTGCTGATCGGCCCCGATGTCCTGAACTGGGTGCACGTGGACGACCTGATCGACGCGCTCTCCCAGTTCGGCCTGGCGATGCTGATGTTCCTGGCCGGCTACGAGATCGACTTCGCCAAACTGCGCGGCGGACCGCTCCGCCGGGCGGGTTCCGCGTGGCTGATCAGCGTGGCGGTCGCACTCGTCGTGGGCGCGATCATCAACCCGAAGCCCCTGGACGGCGCGTTCACCGGGCTCGTGCTGACCACCACCGCGCTCGGCACCATCCTGCCGATCCTGCGCGACGCCGGCGAACTGCCCACCCCGTTCGGTTCGCTGGTCATGGCCACCGGCGCGGTCGGCGAGTTCGGGCCGATCATCGCCGTCGCCGTCCTGCTCAGCGGCAACAGCGCGGGCCGCACCGCCGTCATCCTGGCCGCCTTCGCGGTGATCACCGCCGTCGCGATCGGCGGTGCCCGGCGGCCGCGGCCGGCCTGGATGACCCGGCTGATCCGCCGCACCCTGCGCACCTCCGGCCAGTTCGCCGTCCGGACCGTGATCCTGGTGCTCGCGACCATGGTGGCCGCCGCCCTCTGGTTGGAACTCGACATGCTGCTCGGCGCGTTCACCGCCGGCATCGTCTCCCGGCTGCTGCTCTCCGACATCCCCGAGCCGGCCGAGGAGGTGATCGAGGCCAAGCTGGAGGGCATCGGCTTCGGCTTCCTCGTCCCGGTGTTCTTCGTGGTCAGCGGGATGAACTTCGACCTGGACGCGCTGCTCGGCGATCCGGGCACACTGCTGCTCGTCCCGGTCTTCCTGCTCCTGCTGCTGGCCGTGCGCGGACTGCCCGCGGCGCTGCTCGCCCCCGCCGGTCTGGGACGGCGCGACCGGGGAGCGCTCGGCCTCTACGGCTCGACGGCGCTGCCGCTGGTCGTGGTGATCACCACGATCGAGGTGGACGCCGGCCATCTGCCGTCCTCCACCTCGGCGGCCCTGGTCGGGGCGGGCATGCTCTCCGTGCTGCTGTTCCCGCTGGCCGCGCAGCGGCTGCGCGGGGACGTCCGGCCGCCGGCCGCCGTGAAGGGCGACCGGCCGCGGGTGAACGCCGAGAGCTGGTGACTCCGCCGGTCGGGTCGGAGCCCCCGGTTCAGATCACCCCCGCCTGACGGGCCGTCTCCTCGAACGCCCGGGCCACCGGGCTGCCCCGGTAGGGCGTGAGGCGGCGGTGGAAGTCGCGGACGTACTCCAGCGACCGGGCCGAGCGCATCTCCCCCGCCGCCCGCAGGGCGTCGGTCGCCATGCCGCAGGCCTCGTCGAGGTCGCCCATGCCGAGCCGGGCGGTGGCCAGCACCAGCCGGCAGAAGATCCGGCTCCGGGCATAGGCGGGCGAGCGCAGCCGCAGCGACTTCTCGGCGTGCTGGGCGGCCGTCCGCCACTGCTGGAGGTCCCGGTAGCAGTGCGCGAACTCGTCCGAGAGCTGCGCCTCGTCGAAGAACCGCGCCCAGGCCGGCAGCTCGTCGCCGGTGCGGGCCGCCGCCAGCGCCCGCTCGGCCCGGACCAGCGCCGTGGTGCAGGAGCGGACGTCGCCGAGCAGGCCGTGCCCGCGTGCCTCGGCCGCGTGCAGCAGCGCCTGCACGGTCGGCGGCACCGCCGTGCCCACGCCCTGCTGGGCCACCCTGGCCAGCTGGACAGCCTCCCGGCCGTGGCCGAGGTGCACGGCCTGCTGGCTCATCGTCACCAGGACGTAGCCGCCGAGCGCGCGGTCCCCGGCGGCCTGGGAGAGCCGCAGGGCCTGGACGAAGTAGCGCTGGGCCAGACCGTGCGCGGCGATGTCGAAGCTCGTCCAGCCGGCCAGCCGGGTGAGGTCGGCGACCGCGCCGAACAGGGCCCGGCCGATCTGCTCGCCGTAGCGGCCGCGCAGCATCGGCTCGGCCTCGCTCTCCAGGTAGCGGACCAGCGCCTGGCGGGCGTGGCCGCCGCCGTAGGCGTGGTCCAGCGCGCGGAAGAGGTCGCCGACGGCGCGGATGGCGGCGATGTCGCCCCGGCCGACGCGCGGGGCCGGGCGCGGCTCGCGGGCCGGGTCCTGGAACGGCGGCTCGACCGCGATCGGCGGGCGGCGGCTCTGGGTGGGCACCCGGGCCCCGAA
>NZ_JZWY01000929.1:0-4641 GCF_000966955.1 Streptomyces sp. NRRL S-495 | reverse complement strand
CCACGGTAGACGTGCTGCGCAAGCGGATCGGGCTCACCCTGCGGCTGGACGACGAGGTCGGTCGCGGTGGCGGCGAGGGCGGGCGGGGCGAAGGCGGCCGCGGCGGCGACCGGCAGGCGCGCCCGCCGCGCCAGGAGCGGCGCGGCGGCCAAGGTGGCCAGAGCGGTCAGAGCGGTCAGGGCGGCGGCCAGGGCGGTCGTGGTCAGGGCGGCGGCGGTCAGGAGCGCCGGGACCGGGGCGGTTCCGGCGGCTCGGGCGGCTCGGGGGCGCTGGGCAACAGCGCCATGGCGGACGCGCTGCGCCGGGCCGGTCTGGCCGGCGGGGGCGGTTCGGACGACCGCCGCTCCGGGCGGCGCTGACACACGGCGTGGTGGCCGGTGGACGCGCGTCCACCGGCCACCACGCCGTGTGTCAGCGCCGCCCGGAGCGGCGGTCGTCCGAACCGCCCCCGCCGGCCAGACCGGCCCGGCGCAGCGCGTCCGCCATGGCGCTGTTGCCCAGCGCCCCCGAGCCGCCCGAGCCGCCGGAACCGCCCCGGTCCCGGCGCTCCTGACCGCCGCCGCCCTGACCACGACCGCCCTGGCCGCCGCCCTGACCGCTCTGACCGCTCTGGCCACCTTGGCCGCCGCGCCGCTCCTGGCGCGGCGGGCGCGCCTGCCGGTCGCCGCCGCGGCCGCCTTCGCCCCGCCCGCCCTCGCCGCCACCGCGACCGACCTCGTCGTCCAGCCGCAGGGTGAGCCCGATCCGCTTGCGCGGCACGTCTACCGTGGTGACCCGGACGGTCACGATGTCGCCCGGCTTGACCACCTCGCGCGGGTCCTTGACGAAGTTCTTCGACAGCGCCGAGACGTGCACCAGGCCGTCCTGGTGCACACCCACGTCGACGAAGGCGCCGAACGCGGCCACATTGGTCACCACGCCCTCCAGCACCATGCCGACCTCCAGGTCGCCGATCTTGTCGACACCCTCCTTGAAGGTGGCGGTGCGGAACGCCGGACGCGGGTCGCGGCCCGGCTTGTCCAGCTCGCCCAGGATGTCGGTCACGGTCGGGACGCCGAAGGTGCCGTCGGCGAAGTCGCCCGGCCGCAGCGCGCGCAGCCGGCTGCCGTTGCCGATCAGCTCGCGCAGCTCCCCGCCGGTCGCGGCCAGGATCCGGCGCACCACCGGGTACGCCTCCGGGTGCACGCCGGAGGCGTCCAGCGGGTCGTCGCCGTCCGGGATCCGCAGGAAGCCCGCGCACTGCTCGAAGGCCTTCGGGCCGAGCCGGGCGACGTTCTTGAGCTCCTTGCGGGTGCGGAACGGGCCGTTGGCGTCCCGGTGCGCGACGATGTTGTCCGCGAGCGTGCCGGTGATGCCGGAGACCCTGGTCAGCAGCGGCGCGGAGGCGGTGTTGACGTCCACGCCCACCGCGTTGACGCAGTCCTCGACCACGGCGTCCAGCGAGCGCGAGAGCTTCACCTCGCTCAGGTCGTGCTGGTACTGGCCGACGCCGATCGACTTGGGGTCGATCTTGACCAGCTCGGCCAGCGGGTCCTGGAGCCGGCGGGCGATCGACACCGCGCCGCGGATCGACACATCGAGGTCCGGCAGCTCCTGCGAGGCGAACGCGGAGGCCGAGTACACCGAGGCGCCGGCCTCGCTGACCATCGCCTTGGTCACACCCAGCTCCGGGTGCCGCTTGAGGAGGTCCTCGGCGAGCTTGTCGGTCTCCCGCGAGGCGGTGCCGTTGCCGATCGCGACCAGGTCCACGCCGTGCTTCTTCGCCAGCGCGGCCAGGGTCGCCAGCGCGGCGTCCCACTTGTTGGCCGGCTGGTGCGGGTAGATCGTGTCGTGGCCGAGCACCTTGCCGGTGGCGTCCACCACGGCGACCTTCACGCCGGTCCGGAAGCCCGGGTCCAGGCCCATGGTGGCGCGGGTGCCGGCCGGGGCGGCCAGCAGCAGGTCCCGCAGGTTCGCCGCGAACACCCGGACCGCCTCGTCCTCGGCCTCGGCGCGCAGCCGGCCGCGCAGGTCGATGCCGAGCCGGACCAGCACCCGGGTGCGCCAGGCCCAGCGGACGGTGTCGCCGAGCCACTTGTCGGCCGGGCGGCCGTGGTCGGCGATGCCGAAGCGGGCGGCGATCCGCTGCTCGTAGTCGCTCGCGCCGGGCAGGTCACCGCCCTCGTCGCCGTCGTACGGGGACAGGTCGAGGTCCAGCACCTCCTCCTTCTCGCCGCGCAGCATCGCCAGGATCCGGTGCGAGGGGAGCTTGGTGTACGGCTCCGCGAAGTCGAAGTAGTCGGCGAACTTCGCGCCCTCCTGCTCCTTGCCCTCGCGGACGGTGGCGACCAGCCGGCCCCTGGTCCACATCCGCTCGCGCAGCGAGCCGACCAGGTCGGCGTCCTCGCCGAACCGCTCGACCAGGATCGCCCGGGCGCCCTCCAGCGCGGCGGCGCCGTCCGCGACCGACTCGTTGAGGTACCCCGCGGCCAGCGCCGCCGGGTCCTGCGTCGGGTCGGCGAGCAGGGTGTCCGCCAGCGGCTCCAGACCGGCCTCGCGGGCGATCTGGGCCTTGGTACGCCGCTTCGGCTTGAACGGGAGGTAGATGTCCTCCAGCCGCGCCTTGGAGTCGGCGGCGAGGATCCGCGCCCGCAGCTCGTCGTCCAGCTTGCCCTGCGCCTCGACCGACTCCAGGACGGCGGCGCGGCGCTCCTCCAGCTCCCGCAGGTAGCGCAGCCGCTCCTCCAGGGTGCGCAGCTGCGCGTCGTCCAGCGAGTCGGTGGCCTCCTTGCGGTAACGGGCCACGAACGGCACGGTCGCGCCGCCGTCCAGCAGCTCGACCGCCGCCTTCACCTGCCCCTCGCGGACGCCCAGTTCCTCGGCGATCTTCCGCCCGATCGCCTGCTGGGCCTGCTGGGCCGCCTGTTCGACTGGCGTGGTCACGAAGCCGGTCACCTTCTTCAGAGTTGCTGTCCGTACCCCCGCATTCTGACAGCCGCCACCGACGCCCCGCCCCGCCCCCACCACCCCGGGCGTGGCGTGGCGGCGGCCCCGGCCGGGCTGCGTCCGGCCGCGCGGGCGCGCCCCGGCGCCCCGGCCCGCGACCGCTCGACGGCCGATCGACGGCCGCTCCAACGGGCCAGGAACGGCGGCTCCCGGCAGCACCACCGAGTCCCCGAGCGCCCCCCGCGAAACCCAACGCCCCTGTGAAATCCTCATGTTCTCACCCTGGTGTTCGAAATCCGCCTGATCGCGGGGCCCGTCCCGGCGTACAGTGCCGGGCATGTGCGCAGCCGCCCGGACGCCCGACCGCATGCACGACGACGACTTCCTGCACGACCGTCTGCACGACGAAGAACCCGTCATCGACACCGGCTTGGTGAGACGGCTGATCGCGGCCCAGTTCCCGCAGTGGACGGGCCTGCCGCTGACCCCGGTCGGCATCACCGCCACGGACAACGCGATGTTCCGGCTCGGCGCCGACCTCGCCGTGCGGCTGCCCCGGGCCGCCTGGGCCGCCGGGAACATCGCGCGCGAGCAGCACTGGCTGCCCCGGCTCGCGCCGCGGCTGCCCGTACCGGTGCCGATACCGGTCGCCCACGGCCGGCCGACCGCCGCCTACCCGTGGGAGTGGTCGGTGCTGCGCTGGCTGGACGGCGTCAACCCGGCCCCCGGGGCGCTCGCCGACCCCGGGCAACTCGCCCGGGACCTGGCCGGGTTCCTCGGCGCGCTGCGCTCCGTCGAGCCGGGGCCGGACGCCCCTGCGGCCTCCCGCGGCGGACCGCTGGCCGGCCGCGACGCCGCCACCCGCGCGGCGATCGGACGGCTGCGCGGCGTGATCGACACCGGGGCGGCCACCGCGCTCTGGGACAAGGCGCTGCGGCTGCCCGAGCCCATCGGACCGGCCGCCTGGGTGCACGGCGACCTCACCGCCGGGAACCTCCTGGTCGCCGGCCAACGCCTCGGCGCCGTCCTGGACTTCGGCCTGCTCGGGGCGGGCGACCCGACGGTCGACCTGATCGCCGCCTGGAACGTGCTCCCGGCGTCCGCCCGCCCGGCCTTCCGTTCCGCCCTGGCGGTCGACGACGCCACCTGGGAACGCGGCCGCGCCTGGGCGCTCTCCATCGCCCTCGTCCAACTGCCCTACTACCGCACCACCAACCCCCCGCTGGCCGCCAACGCCCGCCACGTCGTCCGCGAGGTCCTGACGGACCGCAGCGTCTGACGGACCGCAGCGTCCAAAGGGGCGGGGGCTGCCTCAGACGAAGCGGGTCGGCTCCGCCGCGCCCGGCGGCAGCGGGGTACGGGCCCCCTCCGCCCGCCAGGCCCCGGCCAGTTCGGCCGGGAACCGGCGCCCGCTGCGGGTCAGCACCAGGCCGGGGGTGAGTTCGACCTCGTCGCCCGGCCGGAACGGCCGGTCGGCCCCCGCCGCGAACGGCTCCCACGGGCCGAGGTGCCCGCGCCGCCCGGCCACCCGGATCCGGCTGCCGTACGTGCTGGTGTCCCGCACCACCACGGCGCCGCCCTGCACCGCGACCAGCAGGTGCCGGCGGCTGACCCGGGCGGCGCGCTCGGCGGGCAGCAGCCCGGCCAGTGCGATGCCGTCCGCCGTCCCGGGGGCGCGTCCGACCTCGGTGCGCGCGCCCTCGGCGAGGGTGAACC
>NZ_JZWY01000928.1:0-7393 GCF_000966955.1 Streptomyces sp. NRRL S-495 | reverse complement strand
GGGTGAACCGGCCCACGCACTCCCCGTCCAGCACCAGCTTCACCTGGGCGGCACCCGGCCGGGCCCCGTCGTCGAGCAGCGGGGTGCCGTGCAGCTCGCAGGTCGGCACGCCGCCGCGCATCCGCGGCAGCATCACCCGCCCGCCGCGGTGCACGCTGTAGAGGCTGCACCGCGCGTCCGGGCAGCGCCAGGCCCGCCCGACCACCTCGACCAGCGGTTTGCGGGCGGCGGTCAGCAGCCCCTGCTTCTTGAGCGCGGACAGCTCCATCTTCTTGGAGATCTCCGCGCCGGTCCGGTGCCCCATGTCCAGCGGCGCCAGCCGGACCGCGCCCCGCCCGGCCGCCTCCGGCCGCAGGAACTGCCAGGTGTTGCCCTGGATCCACGGGTGCTCGATCCGGTGGTCGTCGTAGTAGTCGCCGGTCACCACCTGGATCCCGGTCATGCCGGCGATCTCCAGCACCCGTTCGTCGGCGTCCGGCACCTCCTCGACCAGCCCCTCCGCGACCCAGCGGGCCAGCGTCGGCGCGTCCCCGGGCTCGGTGAACTCCCGCCGCCCGCCCAGCAGGCTGCGGTCGGCGACGCAGTAGACGGCCACCCGCCGGTCCCCGGTGAGCCGCACCAGCGCGTCCACCACCAGGCCCAGCCGGTGCAGCGACCTCGGCGCGGGCCCCCCGAAGTCGGTGCGGCGGACGATGTTGGAGAGCTCGACCAGGTAGTCCGCCCGGTCCGCGGACGTGGCGAGGTTGCGGTCGATACCGTGCTCCATCGGGCCTCCGCGCGCTCGTCCGGCACGGGCCGCCCCGGACGACCGTCCCCACGACCCGTCACATCCTCCCCATCATCGCCGATCCCAATCCGGAGCGGGAGCCTGATCCGTTGTCGCATCGGGGTCCGCGTTCAGGGCCGCGTTCGGGCCCGCGTTCGGGGCCGCGTTCGGGCCCGCGTTCAGGGCCGCGTTCGGGGCCGCGTTCGGGCCCGGCAGCGCGTCGACGATCCGGTCGACCGCACGGTCCCGCGTCCACGGCGGGAAGCGCGGGATCCGGCGCAGCCCCTCCCGGTCGAACACCGGCTCCCCGGCCCGGCGTTCCCGGTGCCCCAGCCGGGCACCGTCCGGCTCGTACCGCAGTGGTCCGTACATCGACGCCATTCCGTGCTCCTCGAGAATCGGCCGGGCTGCGCGGCCCGGGAACGTCGGTGTCACGCGGGGAGGGCGGCGGTACGGGTCGTCTCCAGTTCGGTCACCAGTTGCTCGACCCGCTCGTTCTGCGTGTTTCCCCCCGTCCCGTAGCCCGCCAGGATCGACAGCTGGTCGACCTTGCCGGAGGCCAGCACCAGCTCCGGAACGTTGGAGGAGAACACCGTCCCGGTCACAACGGCGGACTTCACCTCCTGGACCTCGGACCACGGGTAGGAGCGCGAGTTGAGCAGTCCGGAGTACTTCACACCGGAGGCGCCGAAGGACACGCCGAACATCGGGGCGCGGAGCGTCAACACCAGGCCCGGAACTCCGAATACGGCGATGGGGACGAGGTCGTCGACCCTGGTGCTCGACGCGGCCACGGCCACGGCCGTCAGCAAGCAGACGAGTCCGACCAGGAAGTAGGCGATCGCCCACGGAGTGCGCCTCTTCTGCATGGTCCGCCCCCGTTCTGTCGTGCGCCGGATCGTACTCGACGACGGTCTTCGGGACCGCCCGACCTTGTCGCCGATCGTCTCCGTCGAGGCCGCCCGGTCGGCGTGGCCGTAGATGACGACCGGCATCACGACCCTGTTACCCATAAACCGTCAGTGGTCGACCCTCACCACGATCTTGCCGATCTGACTGCCGCCCTCCAGGTACCGATGGGCGTCGGCGATCTCCTCGAAGGGGAAGACCCGGTCCACCGCGGGCTCGAAGGCACCGGTGCGCAGACCGGAGGCGACGAAGGCCTCGGCGCGGCGCAGGCCCTCGGGGTCGGTGGTGATCTCGTGCAGGGTGTAGCTGCGCATGGACTTGCCCTTCATCACCGGCATCGGTGGGAACGGGGTGTCCTCTCCGCTGAGGGCGCCGTAGAGGAGAAGGGTGCCGCCCTGGGCGAGGGCGCGGGCGAGGTCGACGACACCGGGCCCGGCGACGGCGTCGAAGGCGAGGTCCGCGCCCCGGCCGCCGGTCAGCTCCAGGACGCGGGCGGCGAGGTCCTCCTCCTCGGTGACGACGACCTCGGCGGCACCGGCCTTCAGCAGGGCCTCGCGCTTGGCCGGGGTGCGGGTGGTGGCGATCGGGACGGCGCCGACCCGGTTGGCGGTCCGGATCGCCGCCAGACCCACGCTGCTGGAGGCCGCCGTGATGACCACGGTGTCGCCGGCCCGCAGGCCTCCGGCCTCCACCATGGCGCCGTACGCGGTGACATAGGGCATCCAGACCGCCGCACCGCCGACCGCGTCGAGCCCTTCGGGCCGGTGCACCACCGCGTTCGCCGGGACGACCGCCCGCTCCGCGTAGACGGCGTAGTCGTTCATGGAGAAGGCCGGCACCACGCTGATCGCGTCGCCGACGGCGAACCCGGTCACGGCCGGGCCGACCGCCTCGACGACACCTGCGGCCTCGCTGCCGAGGCGGCCGGGGAACT
This sequence comes from Streptomyces sp. NRRL S-495, assembly GCF_000966955.1. Taxonomy (NCBI): domain Bacteria; kingdom Bacillati; phylum Actinomycetota; class Actinomycetes; order Kitasatosporales; family Streptomycetaceae; genus Streptomyces; species Streptomyces sp. NRRL S-495. The sequence goes on along the minus strand of NZ_JZWY01000928.1, from coordinate 4,784 downwards.
CCCGGACGTCCTCGATGTACTGGCCGGTGCGGTACAGCACCTCGGCGCGGTTGAGGCCGATCGCGTCGATGCGGACCAGCAGGTCGCCGGGGCCGGGATCGGCGATCGGCGCCTCCTCCAGCCGCAGCACCTCGGGCCCGCCCAGCTCGTGGAACAGCACGGTCCTGACCATGGTTCAACTTCCTTTCGGTGCAGGTGATCAACGCGTTCTCGCGCTGCCCAGCCAAGCCCAAAGTACGGTGGGTGTCAAACTTTGATTCCGGTCGTACTTCGACCCATCTCGTACTTCGACCAGTGTCGTACGATGGCCGACCACAGGACAGGAGGCCGACCACCGATGGCCCGAACCGCACCGCGCACCGGCTCCACCCCCGCCCGGGACCGCGTCCCCCCGCACCCCGACCTGCGGACGATCACGCTCCAGCAGGTACTGGAGGCCCTCGTCGACCCGGTGCGGCGGCAGATCGTCCGTGCGCTGCACGCGGCCGGCGAGGACCTGCCGTGCGGGGTGATCGAGCTGCCGGTCAGCAAGTCGACCGCCACCCACCACTTCCACGTCCTGCGCGAGGCCGGACTGATCCGCCAGCACTACGTGGGCACCTCGCGGATGAACGCGCTGCGGGGCGAGGAGTTCGCGGAGCGCTTCCCCGGCCTGCTGGAGGCGCTGGTCGCAGCGCCCGAGCACCCCTGAGCGGCCGTCGGCCGCAGCGGACCGGCCCGATAGGGTGCGAACATGACACGCCACATCGCCTTCGAGGGACCGCACAACTTCCGTGACCTGGGCGGCTACCCGACCGCCGACGGGCGGACGGTCCGGTGGGGGCGGCTCTACCGCTCGGCCTCGCTCGGCACGCTCACCTCGCCCGCCGACCAGGAACGGTTCCGGGCGCTGGACATCGGCACCGTGATCGACCTGCGCTACCCGTGGGAGATCGCCCGCAAGGGCCGGCTGCCAGAGCTGGAGGGCGTCGCGTACCACAACCTCTCGATCGAGCACCGGCCGTACGACCAGGCCGAGATCGACCCGGACCTCGACCCGTGGCGCTACCTGGCGGATCGTTTCGCCGAGGTGGCCGAGGACGGCGTCGCGGAGATCCGCACCGTCCTGGAACTGATCGCCGACGCGGACCGGCCGGTCGTGTTCCACTGCGCCTCGGGCAAGGACCGCACCGGGCTGATCGCCGCACTGGTGCTGAGCCTGCTCGGCGTCGGCGAGGACGACGTGGCCGCCGACTTCGCGCTCACCGAACTCGCCACCGCGCGGCTGGTGGCCGACTGGCACGCCGCCAACCCGGGGCGCACGCTGCGCTGGCCGGGCTTCGGACGCGCGCCGGAGGACGTGATCCGGCTCGTGCTCGCGGACCTGACCGCCACCCACGGCTCGGTCCACGCCTATGCCACCGGCACGGTCGGGGTGGACGAGGCGCTGATCGGCCGGCTGCGCGCGCGGCTGCTTCCGGACCGGCTCGAGGGCGCCCAGCGGTAAGCCGGAACCAGCCAGGGCGATACCGGAGCGACAATCACATGAAAAAGGAATCGGTCGAGCAGTAGAAGAAAAGCGAACATTGCGGATCGATTTTCGCCGGAAAGGCGTTCGGACCGGGAGATTTCGACGACCCTCGATCATCCGCTTGCCAGAGTTCCGCTCTCCGGCCACGCCTGCCCGAATGGCTGGAAAAAATAGTGCTGGCCACCTGTTCGTGCACGCTAAGGTCATTTCCGCAGGGGCTCGGCCGACCGGGTGACCGCGACCGTTACGGTCGAACCTCCGCTCGTTTCCTTCTGCCTGCATGGCGCCGCCCGACCGGCGGCGCCACCGGACTGATCGGACGGACCATGGACGCAGAGAACCGCTCCGGCCGCATGCTCCGCGGCCTGCTGGTGACCGCCGCGCTGCTCGGCTTCGCCGGCGCCACCCCTGCCCTCGCCGAGGGCTCCTGGGCGTCCTACATCAGCAGTTGGGGCCCCGGCTCGGAGTCCCGCCGATGGGCGGACAGCGACCGCGACGACGTCGCCACCTCCGTCACCTTCCAGGGCTGCCAGACCGGGAACAACGACTTCAAGGACGCCGACCTCCAGCTCTACAAGGACGTCTTCGGGCCCGACAAGGCCTATGGACACCGCTCCAACCACTGCGACACCTCCAGCTGGGGCGACCAGAGCGCCGGCGACTACTACTTCATGCTGGAGGGCGTGCGCAGCGGCTCCAGGCTCTGGGTGGACACCGTGACCACCCGGTACTGAGCACCGTCACCCGGGCCGCGCTCTCCTCCCGCCTCCGCGGCCCGCCCTCACCGACTCACCCCCTCGACGTGCGGAGCCGGCGGCCGCCCCCGCCCGCCGGCACCCCGCGCCCCTTTCCCGAGCGAAATGCGTCGACCCTGCCATGGCCCTTGAATTCCAGCGCATCGAATTCCAGTACGGCCGGAAGGCCTGTCTCTTCACCGGCCTCGATCTGCGGATCGACAATCCGGCCACCGTCCTGCTCGGCCCCAACGGCGCGGGCAAATCCACCCTCATGGCCCTCGCCGCCTCGCAGTTGAGCCCGCACCGGGGGTCCGTCAGCTGGCACGGCGTCAATCCGGCGGCCGGCGCGGGCGACCGGGCCGCCTACCGGCGCGCGGTGGCCTGGCTGCCGCAACAGATCACCCCGGTCCCGGGCCTCAGCGTCCGCGAACAGGTCGCGTACTGCGGCTGGTTGAAGGGCATGTCCAGGGCCGCCGCCTGGCGGGCCTCGGCGGTGGCGCTCGCCCGGGTCGGCCTCGGCGAGCTGGCCGACCGGGCCGGACACCGGCTGTCCGGCGGCCAGTTGCGCCGGATGGGCATCGCCGGCTGCCTCGCCCACCACAGCGAACTGATCCTGATGGACGAGCCGACCGCCGGCCTCGACCCCACCCAGCGGGCGGTGTTCCGCGCCCTGGTGGAGGAGTTGACGAGCGAGGTGAACGTGATCGTCTCCACCCATCAGACCGAGGACCTCATCGGGACGTACCGGCAGGTGGTGGTGCTGGACCGGGGGCAGGTCAGATTCCAGGGGGCCACCGAGGACTTCCACGCGCTGGCGGCCGAGGGCGGGACGGCGGCCGGGTCCGGGAAGGGGTCCGAGTACGGGGCCGACGACTCCGGCCGTCCGACGCCGGCCGTCCCGGGAACGGGAACCGGAACCGCCGCGGGTGCGCCGAGCGCCGAGGCCGCGTACGCGCGCCTGATCGAGCGGGAGACCTGACATGCTGCTGCGCACCGTCCTGAGGGTCTCGGCGGGCACCCGGGTGCTGCCGTTCCTGCTCGGCTTCGTCCTGGTCGCGCTCGGCGACGAGCTGACCGCCTGGGTCACCCCGGCCTACGGGCTCGCCGCCGCCGGGCACGCCAGCCTCGCGCTGCCGTTCGCCTGCGCGGCCTGCGCCGCCGCCGGCGCCTGGGAGGGCGGCCGGCTGCACCGGGGCGGTGTGTTCAGCCGCTCGCCGGTGCGCTCCGCGCTGGCCATCACCACCCCGGTGCTGCTGCCGGTCGCGCTGATGGGCGGGCTCGGCATGCTCGCCGCGCTCACCACGGCGGCGCTGGCCGGCGGCACGGCGGACGGCGTGCCCCAGCCGGGCGTCCTCGCCGTCTGGGCCGGCCTGCTGCTCGCCAACACCCTGGTCGGCTCGGTCGTCGGCCGGGTGCTCGCGCCGGTGGTCGCCGTCCCGCTCGCACTGATCAGCAGCTTCGTCCTGAACGCCTACCCGGTCGCCTTCGACACCTACTGGCCGCGACACCTGGTCGGCGGCGGACTGTCCGACTGCTGTGCGGTGGACCAGGTACTGGACGGGCGGGCGGTGGCGGCCTCGCTGGCCTTCTCCGGGGCGGTCTGCGCGGCTGCGGTCCTGCTGGTCCGACGGCACGGGAGCCCGCTCGCCCTCGCCGCCGCGCTCGCGGTCACGGCGGGCGGGGTCGCGCTGGGCGGCTGGACCGCCCGCGACCTCGGCCCCGAACCGGTGCGTCCCCGGTCCTCCGCCGCGCTGCGCTGCGACTCCGGACAGCCGCGCGTCTGCCTCTGGCCCGAGCTCGGCGCCGCCCGCTCGGTGCTGGTCCGCGAGAAGGTCCGGCGGACGACCGAGGTCCTGGCCGGACGAGGCGTCCCCGTCCCGGCGGTGTTCACCATGGCCGCCCGGCCCGGTCCGGGCGAGGCCGGGCTCGGGGTCCCGACCGACGCGCGGGCGCCGGACGTCACCGCCGCCGTGATCGGCGGACTGCTCCCCCGCACCCCGGACTGCGCCCGCCGGGGCGACCCCTACCCCGCCGCGGCCGCCACCGGCACGGCCACCGCCTGGCTCACCGCCACCGCGACCGGGGCCACCGGAACCCCTGGGAGCACCGCCGACGGCCGCTTCACCCCGGCCGACAGCGCCCGCGCGGCCCAACTGCTCCAGCTGCCCGAGGCCGTCCAGCTCGCCTGGTACCGGAACACCCTGGACGCCCTGGCCGACTGCGGCACCCTGCCCCCTCCGGTCCCGCACAGCGGCGCGACGATCGGGGGTGAGCGGTGATCTGGTGGTGCAAGGCACGCGCGGTGCCACTGCTCGTGGCCGTCCTCGTCGGGACGGTCGCCGCCGGTCTGCTCCTCGGCGACGGCGAACTACCGGTGCCGGCGCTGCACGGCCAGGCCGGGCATTTCCTGCTCGCGCACGTGATCACGCTGCTCCCGGCGGTGTTCCTGCTGTACGGGCTGGGCCGGGGCGATCTGCGGACCGAGACCGTCGCCGGCCGCTTCCTGCGCGGCCTGGACGTCGGCCTCGCGCTCACCC
>NZ_JZWY01000927.1:0-9196 GCF_000966955.1 Streptomyces sp. NRRL S-495 | reverse complement strand
CTCGCGCTCACCCTGGCCGCCGCCGGAGCCACCTGCGGGAGCCTCGCGTACGCCGCCGGGCAGGGGGCGCTCGCACTGGTCGTCGCCCGCAACACCGCCGGCTACCTCGGCCTCGCGCTGCTGTTCCACCCCCTGATCGGCCACCGCCCGGCCGCGGCCGCGCTCGCCGCCGTCCCCCTGGTCTGCTCGGCGGCGGGCTGGCACCCGGACGGCAGCCCCCGCCCCTGGGCCTGGCCGCTCCACCCGGCCGGCTCCCCCTACGCCCTCGCCGCGGTCGCCCTGCTGCTCCTCGCCGGGTCCGGGTGCGCGCTGTTCCGCCGACATCCCACGACCGGTCCACGCCTGCTCACCGGCTGACCCGCGCGTCGGAGCGGCCGACCCCACCGCCCCGGCCCGCTCAGCCGCGACGCGGCCTGCCCTGACGGCCGCCGCCGCCCTTCGGCCGTCCGCCGGAGCCGGAACCCGAGCCGGAACCGGAACGGGTACCGGTGCCCGAGCCCGAGCCGGCCTGCTGCCTGCGGGGCGCGCGTCCGGCCAGGGCCGCGGCGCCGGCCCTCTCCGGCCAGTGCGCGGGCCGCTTCAGGGCGGCCGGGAGGCGGGTGGTGGCATCGCCGCGGGCCGCGTTCAGCTGGGCCTGGGTGAGGAAGAGCGCCTCGGTCAGGTCGGCGCCGGCCAGGTTCGCGTCCCTCAGGTCCGCGCCGACGAGGTCGGCGAGCCGCAGGTCGGCCCCGGACAGGTCCGCCGCGACCAGCATCGCGCCCCGGAGGTTGGCCCCGCGCAGGTCCGCTCCCCGCAGGCGGGCGCCGAAGAGGTCCGCCCCCCGGTGCTCGCGCCGACGCGGCACGGCGGCCCGGACCAGTTCGCTGGCCCGGAGCAGCAGCTCGGCCACCGTCTGCCGGTGCGCGGGGACGTCGACCGCCAGGATCTCCTGCGGCGTGCCGCCGACCAGCCGCTCCGTCTCCTCCAGGGCCCGGCGCAGCTCCCCGTGGACGGGGCGGGCCGGGGCGAAGGTGAGCGCCTCGGTGAGGTACTGGAGCAGCTCGTGCAACTGCCGCACCACCGGGAACACCTCGTACATCGTCCGGGCGGTCTCCGGCGCCTCCCGCCAGCTGCGCCCGCCGAAGACCACCTGGGAGACCTGCTGACCGGCGCCGAAGCAGTCGTAGACGGTGCAGCCGGGGAAGCCGGTCTCGCGCAGCCGCTCGTGGATCCCGCAGGTGAAGTCGGTCCGGAGGTTGCGGCAGGGGGTGCCGGCGGCCTTGTCGACGGCGAAGTCCGTGCCGGCGGCGAACGGCAGTGCCACACAGCACAGCCCGAAGCAGCTACCGCAGTCGGAGACAAGGTTGAGGCTCGGGACGCTCACGGTGCTGTTGTTCCTCCAGGACGACGAGTGGTGCGCTGTAGAGCGTACCGACCGCTTCGAACGGCCGTCGGTTAGTGTGGTCGGCCGAACCCCAGCACCGCAGCACCGGCAGCACAGCACCGGCGCCGCAGCACCGCAGCTCAGCACCGCAGCTCAGCGCACCACAGCACCAACGGAGGACCCAAGGCATGTCCCGGCACGACGTGACGCCGTACCCGGACACCGAGGGCGCCGAGGACGCCACGAGCACCATCAGCTCAGCCGGCACCGCCATCTCTGCCAGCGCCGCCATCTCAGCCAGCACCGACGCCGCCCCGGCCGACGCCGACCCCGCCGCCGAACCGGCTCTCCGGATCCCGCCGCGCGCCCGCACGCTGGGCCTCACCCTGCTCTGCTTCGCGGTCTGCCTCGCGATCGGCCTCCAGCAGTGGACCACCGCCCAGCTCGGCGGCTTCGACCTCGGGATCTTCGACCAGGGCGTGCGCGGCTACGCCCACCTCGGTCTGCCGGTCTCGACGCTGAAGAGCTTCCACCACGAGTTCCCGCCCGGCTTCTCGCTGCTCGGCGACCACTTCTCCCCCGTGATCGCGCTGATGGCGCCGCTCTACTGGCTCTGGGACGACCCGCGCTCGCTGCTCCTCGGCCAGGCGCTCTGCTTCGCCGCCGGGGTGCCGCTGATCCGCCGGATCGCCGGGCGCTGCTTCGCCGACGCCGACCCGCGCACCGCCCGCCGTGCCGCCGACCTGGCCGCGCTCGCGTACGGGCTGGGGTGGCCGCTGCTGGTGGCCTCGCGCGGCGGGTTCCACGAGGTGGCCTTCGCGGTGCCGCTCACGCTGCTGATGCTGGAGCGCGGGATGGCCCGGCAGTACTGGGCCTCGGCGCTGGCCGGCCTGCTGCTGTGCTGCACCAAGGAGGACATGGGCCTGGCCGTGGGCGCCTACGGCCTGGTGCTGCTGCTGCGGGCCCGGCGGGACCCGGATCCGGCCCGGCGCCGTCCGGCCGTGCGCTGGGGCGCGGGGCTGCTGCTCGGCGGTCCGCTCGCCTCGGCGGTCGCCATCGCGAAGCTGGTGCCCGCGATGGGCGGCGTGCCCGGCTACTACTGGAACTACCAGGCGCTCGGCACGGACGGCGGCTCGGCGGTCGCCAATGTCCTGGCGGACCCGACCCGGCTGATCGCGGCCTCCTTCGACGCCCCGCTGAAGCCGCTGCTGCTGCTCTGGATCTTCGGCACCCTGTTCGCCCTGCCGCTCCGCTCGGCGACCGTGCTGCTGGCCGTCCCGCTGCTGGCCGAGCGAGTACTGTCCAGCAACCCGAACCACTGGTCGATCGCCCGGCACTACGACGCGTTCCTGTGGCCGATCCTGCTGGTCGCCGCGCTGGAGGTGCTGGGCCGCTGCCACGGCCGGGCGCTCACCCGGCGGCTCGGGGTGGCGGCGGCGGCCCTGACCGTCGCGGCCGCGGTGCCGCTGGGGGTGGCGAACCTGTTCGTCCCGGCCTACTGGCAGCCGAAGCCGAGCGAGGCGGCACTGCTGCGCGGCGCGGCACTGGTCCCGGACGGCGCGTCCGTGGAGGCCGACAACCAGGCGGCGCCCCGGCTGACCGCGCGGGCGGACGTGGTGCTGGTGGACGAGAAGCCGCGCGGGCGCGAGTACGTGCTGATCCGCGCGGACAAGCGGTCCTTCCCGTTCCGGACCGACCGGGAGCAGGCGGAGCGGATCGAGCTGCTGCTCGCGCACGGGTACCGGACGGTCTGGTCGGAGGACGGCGTGTACCTGCTGCACCGGGAGGGCACCGAGCCGGTCCCGGGCGAGCAGGTGCCCGGCCCGGACACCGTCCCGTACCAGGACGCGGTGCCGTCGGACGTCGGCCACAACCTGTTCCGCGGCTGACCCGCCCGCGCCCGGAAGCTGCCGGTCCCGACAGTTCTGCGGCGCGGGCTCAGCCCTCGTACGGCGCCAGCTCCGCGCGCTTCGGGGCGCGGCCGTCGCCGGAGGAGCGGCCGGTGAGCCGGCGGCCGATCCAGGGGCCGAGGTGGGTGCGGACCCAGCGGGCGTCGGCGGCCAGCTTCTCGGCGCGGGTCGGCGGGGCGGTGGCCGGGAGCGGGGCGCGCCAGTCGAAGCCGGCGGGTCGGCCGAGCGACTCCAGCACCGCCTCGGCGACCCGGCGGTGGCCCTCGGGCGAGAGGTGGAGCCGGTCCTCGGCCCAGAGCCGGCGGTCGTCGAAGCAGGGCGCGGAGAACAGGTCGACCACCGCGATGCCCGGGTCCTGGGCGAGCTCGTGGACGAAGTCCTTCATCCGCAGGATCGCGGGCAGCAGCCGGGCCGAGCCGGCCATCCGGCGGGTGGGGTCGGTGCTGCTGAACATGACCACGGTGGCGCCGGTGGCACGCAGCCGGGTGGCGGCGGAGCCGAGGAGTTCCTCGACCCGGGCGATGTCGCAGCGCGGGCGCAGCACGTCGTTGAGCCCGCCGGCCAGGGTGACCAGCTCGGCGCCCAGGCCGGCGGCCCGGTCGACCTGCTCGTCGTGGATCTGGCCGATGAGCTTGCCCCGGACGGCGAGGTTGGCGTACCGGAAGCCGTCGGCCGGGTGTCCGGCCGCGTGTTCGGCTGCGAGCCGGGCGGCGAGGCGGTCGGCCCAGCCCCGGTAGTGGCCGTCGGGCAGCAGGTCGTCGCACATGCCCTCGGTGAAGGAGTCCCCGACGGCGACGTAACTGCGAAAGGCGGTGGGCGTGTTCTCCGTGTTCTCCATGGCCCGACGATCGTACGCGCGCCGTCCCGGGCCCACCCGCGTACCCCGTCCGCCCGCGCGGATCGGTGACGACTCAACGCCCGCGGCAAGCGGACGCCGATCGCCCGTTGATCGGCGGCGGGCAGAGTGGGGAACGTCGGGAGGAACGGCCGGGGGGAGGAACCGCGGGCCGTGGGCTCCGCGGCGTCCGGCCTCGGGGGTGCCGGACGCCGCGGCCACTCTCCCCACCGCCGGTCGCGGGCGCGGCGCCTCCCACACGGGCGCCCCCGCGACCGGCCACCCCATCCCACCGCGCCCCGCGGCTCGGCGGACCTCAGCCGGCGACCACCGCGGCCACCGCGTCCGCAGCACCCACTACGCCCACCGCGCCCGCGTCAGCCAGCGGACCCGCCCCCGCCGTGACCGCCCCGCCGGTGACCCAGTGCGTCCGCACCGCGTCGGTCGGCCGCTGCTCCCCCAGCGCGTCGAGTCCCCAGCCGCCGAGCGCCTCGACGACCGGCCGCAGCGCGGCCCCACGCCCGGTCAGCTCGTAGACGGTGGCGTTGGCCGGCCGCTCCAGGCGGCGGCGCTCGACCACGCCCTCGCTCTCCAGCTGCTTGAGCCGCGCGGCGAGGATGTCGGTGGAGACGCCGGGCAGGTCGGCGTGCAGGTCGGTGTAGCGGCGCGGGCCGGCCAGGAGTTCACGGACGATCAGGAGGCTCCAGCGCTCCCCCACCGCGTCCAGGGCGCGGGCGACGGCGCAGTACTGGTCGTAGCTTCGGCGTGACATGTGGATCAGCATAGCCAAAAGGTTGGACTTTCCAAGTGCCTACTTGGTAGAACAAAGCAACCAGGGTCGGTGTGGGGTGACGGTCGGGAGGCCGCAGATGGAGTTTCGGCAGTCCAGCAAGCTGAATGACGTGTGTTACGAGATCCGGGGGCCGGTGGTCGACCAGGCCAACGCACTGGAGGAGGCGGGGCACAGCGTGCTCCGGCTGAACACCGGGAACCCGGCCACGTTCGGCTTCGAGGCGCCGGAGGAGATCCTCCAGGACATCATCCGCAACCTCCCGCGCGCCCACGGCTACAGCGACTCGCGCGGCATCCTGCCGGCCCGGCGCGCGGTCGTGCAGTACTACCAGCAGCGCGGTGTCGACGGCGTGACCGTCAATGACGTCTACCTCGGCAACGGCGTCTCGGAGCTGATCCAGATGGCCGTCACCGCGCTGGTGGACGACGGCGACGAGGTGCTCGTGCCAATGCCGGACTACCCGCTGTGGACGGCGGTGGTCCGGCTGGCCGGCGGCAAGGCGGTGCACTACGCCTGCGACGAGCAGGCCGACTGGTTCCCCGACCTCGACGACATCGCCGCGAAGATCACCGCCCGCACCAAGGCGATCGTGGTCATCAACCCCAACAACCCCACCGGCGCCGTCTACCCGAAGGAACTGCTGGAGGGGATCCTCGACCTCGCCCGCCGGCACCAGCTGATGGTGCTGGCCGACGAGATCTACGACAAGATCCTCTACGACGACGTCGAGCACCACTGCCTGGCCGCGCTCGCCGACGACGTCCTCACCCTCACCTTCAACGGACTGTCCAAGTCCTACCGGGTGGCCGGCTTCCGCAGCGGCTGGCTGGTCGTCTCCGGCCCCAAGCAGCACGCGAGCGACTACCTGGAGGGCCTCACCATGCTCTCCGGCATGCGGCTGTGCCCGAACGTGCCCGCCCAGTACGCGGTCCAGGCCGCGCTCGGCGGCCACCAGTCGATCAACGACCTGGTCCTGCCGGGCGGCCGCCTCGCCGAACAGCGCGACGTCGCGTACCGGGCACTGAACGAGATCCCGGGCGTCAGCTGCGTCAAGCCCAAGGGCGCGCTGTACGCCTTCGCCCGGCTGGACCCCGCCGTCCACCGGATCGTCGACGACGAGCGCTTCGTCCTGGACCTGCTGCTCCGCGAGAAGATCCACGTCGTCCAGGGCACCGGCTTCAACTGGCCCCGCCCCGACCACTTCCGCTTCGTCACCCTCCCCCGGGCCGACGACCTGGAGACCGCCATCAACCGCATCGGCCGCTTCCTCGCCACCTACCGCCAGGTCTGACCCCGTCCACCCTCCGCCAGGCCCGACCCGCCCGCCTTCCCCCGGCAGCCCCCGCGTCACCACGCGGGGGCTGCCGCACTTCGCGTTCGTCACTGTCGCGCGGGTCATCGCCGAACTCCGGGAGCGCGACGTCCGGGCGTCCTGACCCGGCTCCTGTCCCAAGCCCCCTGCCGATCGTTCGGGATTCCCGAACGATCGGCAGGGGGCTTCACGCGTGTGCCCGGGCCGGAGGACGAGTGAGGGCGCACCCTAGGCTGGGCCGCTATGACCGTTCTGCGTTCTGTCGCCCTGTTCGTGCTCGCCGCGCTCGCCGAGATCGGCGGCTGCTGGCTGATCTGGCAGAGCGTGCGGGAGGCGCGGCCGTGGTGGCTCGCCGGGGTGGGGGTGATCGTGCTCGGCGGGTACGGCTTCGTGGCGGCGCTCCAGCCGGATGCCGCCTTCGGCCGGGTGCTCGCCGCGTACGGCGGGGTGTTCGTGGCCGGCTCGCTGCTGTGGGGCGTGGTCGTGGACGGCTTCCGGCCGACCCGCTACGACGTGCTGGGCGCCCTGGTCTGCCTGGCGGGAGTCGCGGTGATCATGTACGGACCCCGGCGCTGAGCGAGCGCCGGGGTCCGCAGGTGCGTCACGAGGGCGGGCCTACCAGCCCCAGCCGCCACCCTCGCCGTCGTCGTCGCGGTCGCTGTCCCAGCCCTCGCCGACCTCGCGCAGGATGGTGTAGTGGTCGACCCGGGTGCCGTCCTCCGCCAGGGCGGTGACCGTCATCTCCGACTTCTGGCCCAGGTGGGCGGGCTTGACGTCCACCTTGATGAACGAGTAGCCGGTGTAGCGCACCCGCGACCACTCCACCGTCTCGGTCACCTTGCCGCCGCCCTTGGCGAAGTAGTAGGTGTCCACCGAGTCGACGCGCTTCTCGTGGCCCTCGTAGCTGTCCGGGGCGTCGAACCTGTACAGGCTGCGGCCGGCCGCGCCCGCCGTCACGTAGACCACGCCGTCCGTGGCCGGCTCGACGGTGGCACCGCTCGGCACGGCCTTCGCGACCTTGTTGCCGAGGATCGCGTCGGTGCGCTCGTAGACGTGGTTGTGACCGTTGATCACCAGGTCCACCCGGTACTTCTCGAACAGCGGCACCCAGGCCTCGCGCACGCCGCCCTCGGAGGCGTGCTGGTGGGTGGTCGAGAAGGCGCAGTGGTGGAAGAAGACCACGACGAAGTCGACGGTCTCGTCGTTGCGCAGGTCTTTGAGGGTGTGCTCCAGCCAGCGGGTCTGCTTGCCCGCCGAGACGCCCAGGTTGGCCGGGATCTCGTAGGAGATGTCGTTGGCGTCCAGCGAGACGACGCCGACGTTCTTGTAGCGGAAGGAGTAGACGCCGGGGACGCTGCGCTTGTCCGGGCCGTTGTCCGGCAGGTAGAAGCGGGCGTTCTCGCCGCCGTAGCCGTTCGGCGAGTACCAGGCCTCCATGTCGTGGTTGCCGTAGGAGACCATCCACGGCACCTTCGAGGCGACCGTCTCGGTCTGCACCAGGAAGGCGTCCCAGGTGGTGGCGTCGAACACCGACTTGTCGGAGTCCTGGCCGGAGCCCGCCGGGTCGGCGTAGCAGATGTCGCCGGCGTGCAGGTGGAAGGCCGGGTTCTGGGCCAGGATGATGTGGTCGTTGCCCTTGGCGTGGTCGCTGACGCCCTGGTCGCCGAAGGCGGTGAAGGTGAACGGCTCGTACACCTTGCCCCAGCGGTGGTCGCGCGAGGGCGCGGTGCGGAAGGTGCCGAGGGTGGAGATCGCCTGCTGCGAGGCCGGGTCGAAGCCCTGGTGGCCGACACCGTAGTAGTAGGTGGTGTCGGGGCGCAGGTCCTCCAGCGCCACGTGCAGGTAGTACTGGTCCACGGCCTTGCCGGTGGGGGTGAGCGCCGGGGTGTGCAGGGTGCGCACCTCCGCCTCGATCTTGTGGCTGAGGTCCCACGGGTTCTTGCCGTAGCGCAGGAACGGCCGCTTCACCGGGGCCGGTACCTGCCAGGAGACCCGGAACTGGGTGTCCGGCTCGGGCCCGAAGGCGAGGTGACGCCCGATCGGGGCGACCAGCGAGCCGTCGATGCCCGCGGTGGCGCCGCCGGCCAGCAGCTGCGGCGCGACGGGGGCGGCCGAGGCGGTGCCGCCGAGGGTGCCGCCCACGGCCAGCGCGCCCACCGAGACGGCACCGGCACGCAGCATCCGGCGGCGGGAGAAACGGGCCCGCAGGTACTCGTGCTGCTCGGCCATGCTCATGCGTTCGGCCAGCTTCGCCGGCACGCCCATGTTCGGAGTTTCCATGGACAGGGACTCTCCCAGTCACGTGTTGACCGGACACGGACGGGCGGTGAACGCACCCGGGCGTACCGGTCAGTCGAACGCCAATGTTCGACCATGGCTCGGCAAAGCCGTGCGCGGACGAATCGCTCCGCGACGGATCGGCGGACCGGACGGCGGGCCGGACGGCCGCGGGGCCGGGACCGTCCCGAGCGGGGGTGCCGCTCCGGACGGTCCCGGCCACTGGTTCACCCGGTCGGGGGAACAGCCGTCATCAGCAGTCGTCGTCCTGCTTGTTGGTGAGGGCGACGGTGACGCAGTCGTCGGCGTTCACCCGGTAGGGCCCGCTGACCGGGTCCGGCGGGAGCTGGTAGCCGGCGGGCGCGGCGGTCTCCCGCAGGTAGTACTGACCGGCCGACAGGTGGGTGAAGTCGCAGCCGCCGCCGGCCGCGGTGGTGCAGTCACCCGCCCGGGTGTCCGGGTTGATGCCCAGGGTCTGCAGGCCGGGGATGCCGTTGGCCTCCCGCCACAGCTCGAACACCGCGCCGTTGAGCGGCTTGCCCGACCAGGCGTCCTTCTTGGTCAGGTGGATCGAGCCGGTGGCCGGGGGCTTCGGCGACGGGCAGTCCTTGGCGGTCACCTGGACGCCGGCCGCGGCGTTGGCCGGGGTCAGCACCAGCGGGCCGAACACCGGCTCGGCCGGCAGGTCGTAGCCGGCCGGCGCGGC
>NZ_JZWY01000926.1:0-802 GCF_000966955.1 Streptomyces sp. NRRL S-495 | reverse complement strand
GGGGCGAGGGGAGCGGGTGCGGGGAGGGCTCGTCGGGCGGCGCGGGTCCGGTCACGCCGCCCGGAGGTCACCGCAGTTCGCGGACGGCGGCGGCGATGCCGAGCGGGGTCGGGGTGGCGAAGGTGGCGAAGAATACGTCGAAGTCGAGCTCGACGCCCAGCAGATCGCGGATCCTGGCGGTGATCTGAATGATCGTCAGGGAGTGGCCGCCGAGGTCGAAGAGGTCGTCCTCGGGGCCGAGACCGGGCAGCCGCAGCACCTCGGACCAGATCCCGAGCACGGCAGCGAGCACCTCGTCCTCCGCCTCCGGACCGGAGGCGGGGCCGGTCGGGGCCTCCACCGGCACCGGAGGGACGGGCAGCGCGCGCCGGTCCAGTTTGCCGTTGGGCGTGAGCGGCAGCCGGTCGAGCACCAGGAAGCGCTGCGGGACGGCCGCGCCGGGCAGCAACCGCTGCAGGAAGGAGCGGAGTTCGGCGGGCTCGGGAGCGTTCTGTCCGGCGGCCGGGACGAGATAGCCGGCGACGAACGGCTCGCCGTCGCCCCCGTCCTCTTCGTTGCCGGGCGCGGCGGCCGCCTCCCGGTGCACCGCGGCGGCGGCCTCGGCGACCGCCGGGTGGGTCAGCAGCGCCGCCTCGACCTCCCCCAGCTCGATCCGGTGGCCGCGGATCTTCACCTGGTCGTCGATCCGGCCGAGGAACTCCAGTTCGCCGTCCGGGGTCCAGGCCACCAGGTCGCCAGTGCGGTAGAGCCGGTCGCCGGGGGCGCCGAAGGGGTCGTCGACGAAGCGCTCGGCGGTCAGCTC
>NZ_JZWY01000925.1:0-9232 GCF_000966955.1 Streptomyces sp. NRRL S-495 | reverse complement strand
ATCCGGACCGCCTCCGGGGCGTCCGGCAGCTCGGCGCAGGTGGACCAGACGGTGGTCTCGGTCGGCCCGTAGACGTTGAACAGGCGGTCGGTGCCGGCCCGCAGCTGTCGGGCCAGCGGCAGCGGCAGGGCCTCCCCGCCGACCAGGCCGGTCAGCCCGGACGGCAGCGGCCCGGCGCCGAGCAGGACCCGCCAGCCGGAGGGCGTCGCCTGGACGTGGGTGACGCCCTCGCGCTCGACCAGCGCACGCAGCCCCGGGCCGTCCACGGCCAGGCCGTCCGGGGCCAGCACCAGGCGGCCGCCGGTGGTCAGCGGCAGCAGCAGTTCCAGGGCGGAGATGTCGAAGGAGAGCGAGGTGAGGCCGAGCCAGACGTCCCGGGGGCCGGAGCCGAGCTGCGCGGCGAAGGCCGTGAGCAGGTTGACCAGCGCCCGGTGGCCGATCTCGACGCCCTTGGGGCGGCCGGTGGAGCCGGAGGTGTACAGGACGTACGCCAGCCGGCCGGGGGCGGCTCCGGTCCCGGCCTCGGTGGCAGCCCCGGCGGTGGCCCCGGACGCGGCTTCGTCGAGCCGGAGTACCGCCGGTGCGGCGGCGGCCACCTCGGGTGCCGGTTCGCGGTCGGCCAGCAGGTCGGCCAGCAGCAGGGCGGCGCCGGAGTCGGCGAGCACGAAGGCGAGCCGCTCGGCCGGGTAGCCGGGGTCGAGCGGGAGGTACCCGGCGCCGACCGCGTGCACGGCGAGCAGCGCGGCCGGCAGGTCGGCGGTGCGGGCGAGGTGCAGGCCGACCAGGTCGTCCCGGCCGATGCCGGCCGCGGTGAGTGCCCCGGCCAGCCGGTCGGTGCGGCGCAGCAGCTCGCGGTAGGTCAGCCGTTCCTCCTCGGCCACCACGGCGAGCGCGTCGGGAGCGGCCGAGGCGTGCTCCCGGACCAGGTCGAGCACCGTCCGGTCGGCGGGGTAGGCGCGGGCGGTGTCGTTCCAGGCGGTGGTGACCAGGTGCCGCTCGGCCCCGTCGAGCAGGGGCAGGTCGCCGAGCGGGGTGGCGGGGTCGGCCACGGCGGCGGCGAGCAGGGTGGCGAGGTGCCCGGCGATTCGCCGCGCGGCGGCGGAGGCGAGCACGGCCGGGTCGTACTGGAGCGAGAGGTCGATCCCGTCGGCGCCGTCGACGGCCTGGAGGTGCAGGGTGTTGCGGGCCGCGTGCGGGAAGACGGTCCAGTCGACCACGGCGGTGCTGCCGGGGAAGACGGGGTCGGCGGTGGTGCGGCGGCGGTAGCCGAAGCCAGCCCGGCCCGGGGGGTGAGGCCGGGGACGGCGCTGCCGAACGGGACGGCGCGGTGCGCGGAGACCAGCCGGGCCTCGGCGCGCACGGCGGCGGCGTAGCGCGCGAACGGAGTGTCCTCGTCCTGGCCGGCCGGGGCGTGCACGGGCAGCTCGTTGACGTACAGGCCGATCGTGCCGCGCTGCCGGGGCCCGCGGGTGGAGAAGGGGACGGCGACCGGGACGGCCTCGCCGCCGTAGCGGTGCAGCAGGCCGTGCAGGGCGGCGAGCAGGAACTCGAAGCGGGTGACCCCGGCGGTCCGGGCGGCGTCGGCGAGGGCCGCCGCGGCCGCGCGGTCGAGCCGCCAGGCGACGGACTCGCCGGGGCCGGCGTCGGTCACGGCGCGGGGACCGCCGGGGAGCACCGGGGCGGTGGCGGCCGCCCACCGGGGGCCGTGGAAGGCGGCGGCCCGGGCCAGGAGTTCGGGGTCCAGCGGCGCGGCGTCCGTGTCCGCCTCCGCCTCCGCGCCGAGCGCGGTCACGGTCGCGGTCGCCGAGCCCCGGGCGGACCCCCCGTCCCCGCCCCCGTCCGCCGCCGCCGACGCGAGCGCGGCGGCGTACCCGGCGGCGAGGTCCGCGACCAGCACGTCCTTGGAGTTCCCGTCGAACACCGCGTGGTGCGCCACCACCAGCAGCTCGGCGCTCCCGTCCGCCCGCCGCTCCAGGGCGAACCGGGCGAGCGGCCCCCGGGCCAGGTCGAACGGCAGGGCGAGCTCCTCGGCGAGCCGCTTGGCGAGGGCGTCGGCGCAGGCGTCGGCACACTCGCCGAGCGGCTCGCCGCCCGGTTCCAGGACGGTGAGCGCGGGCGCCCGCCCGGCCGGGACGGGGTGGAGCACACCGTCCCGTTCCACCAGCGCGGAGGAGAGCGCGGGGTGCCGGGCGACGGTCGCGGCGACGGCGCGGGCCAGCGCCCCGGTGTCGATCCGGTCGAAGCCGATCCGCAGCGCGAGGTGGAAGACCTCGGGGACGTGGGTGAGCCTGCTGGTCAGCCAGATGCCGTGCTGGGCGGGGGAGGCGGGCCGTGCGGCGTCCGTCGCTCTCGCGGGGTCCCCGGCGGCGGAGGAAGGGCCGGGCCGGTTGGGGGAGTCGGACATGCTGTGCTCGATTCGGGAGTCGGAGACGGAGCTGCGGGGCACCCGTCCGAGCGGTGGCCGTGGCGGCGCGCGGGCGCGGCACGGCGCGGTCGGACGGCGCGGCTGCCGAAGGGTGTCCGGCCCGCCCCGCGGACCGGTCGGCAGGCGCCGAGGCACGGCCGGACCCGACTCCCAGGTTTCCCCCCTGATGCGTCAGGCGAAGCGATCCCCTACCCCCGTACGAAGATCATTGGCCTGGACCTGCCGCGAGGTTTCCACAGACCACATGCCTCGTCAAGGGTTGTCCACGACCTGGCCGGAGGCTGCCGACGGTTCGTCAACCACCTTCCGCCCCGGGGGGTCTGGCGTGACCGGCGGGGCTGGGGACGGCGGCCGCGGCGGTCCCGGCGGGAGGGGCGGCCGCGGACCGACATCGACGGCAAGTTGTCTGTACAGCTATGGGTTCACTGTCCGTCATCGACGCGCCATCGAACCCCCCGTTCCCGTCCACCTGGGGCCCGTACACATAACGGGTCTGGACCACAGCTCCAGGCGCCCCCCGCTTTGTACAAGGAGTCACCCCCGATGAGTCCGCAGCCCGAACTGTCGCGCCGCACCCTGCTCGGCGGCGCGGCCGCCGCCGCCGTGCTGTCCGCCCTCCCCCTCAGCGTGCGCGAGGCGCTCGCCGCGCCGGCCCGCCCCGGCCGCCTGGCGGACATCCAGCACGTTGTGGTGTTCATGCAGGAGAACCGCGCCTTCGACCACTACTTCGGCACCCAGGCCGGCGTCCGCGGCTTCGGCGACCGGACGGCGGTGCGGGGCGTCAACGGCCGCTCGGTCTTCCACCAGCCCGACCCGAGCCGCAAGGAGGGCCACCTCCTGCCGTTCCCGATGAACGCCGCCCACACCAACGCGTACCAGCAGGGCGCCCCCGCGTTCGGCTTCGTCGACTCGATGAAGGCCTGGAACGACGGCCTCGCCGACGGCTCGGTCACCCGCCGCTCCAGCGGCTGGCTCGGCCAGGGCTACTACGAGAGCGCCGACATGCCCTTCTACCACGCGCTGGCCTCGGTGTTCACCACCTGTGACGCCTACTACGCGTCGGTGCAGTGCAACACCAACACCAACCGCGAGCACCTGATGACGGGCACCAGCGGCGGCACCGTCCGGGACACCCCGGTCACCGACAACACCGAGATCCCCGGTGGCTACGAGTGGACCACCTACGCCGAGCGCCTGGAGAAGGCCGGCGTCAGCTGGCGGACCTACCAGGCGCTGGACAACTTCGACGACAACGCGCTCGCCTGGTTCGCCCCCTTCGTCAAGGCCAAGCCCGGCGAGCCGCTGTACGAGCGCGGCATGCGCGCGGTCGGCGACCCGGCCAAGAAGGGCGACCCGTTCGCGATGGGCGACGCCCTGGTCGAGGCCTTCGCCGCCGACATCCAGGCCGACACCCTCCCGCAGGTGTCCTGGATCGTCGCCCCCGCCGCGCTCTCCGAGCACGCCAACTACGCGCCGCCGAACGGCGAGCACCTCACCGCCCGGCTGCTGGCCGCCCTCGCGGCCAAGCCCGAGGTGTGGGAGAAGACCGTCTTCATCCTCAACTACGACGAGCACGGCGGCTTCTTCGACCACCAGCTGCCGCCCGTCCCGCCGCTGGCCGCCGGTCGCGGCAAGTCCACCGTGCCCGTGGACGGCGAGGTCGTCGTCCGCGTGAGCAAGGGCGGCTCCACCTACCACCGCGTGGTGAGCCAGGACGGCAAGTACCGGGTCAGGGCCGCCGACGGCTCGCTCGCCTGGTCCGACACCCTGCCCGCCGGCGAGAGCGTGGTCTCCGGCCCGTACCCGATGGGCCTCGGCGTCCGGGTGCCGATGATCGTGGTCTCGCCGTGGACCCGCGGCGGCGTGGTCGACTCCAGCGTCTACGACCACACCTCGGTGCTGCGCTTCCTGGAGCAGCGCTTCGGCGTCCAGGAGCCCAACATCAGCCCCTGGCGGCGCTCGGTCTGCGGCGACCTCACCAACGTCTTCGACTTCTCCGGTCGCGACCCGCGCTGGCCCGAGCTCCCCGACACCAGCGGCAACCGGCAGAAGGTCGTCGACACCGGCAAGCTGCCCGCGCCCACTGTGCCCAACCCGCAGTCCTTCCCGCAGCAGGAGCGCGGCACCCGCGCCGCCCGCCCGGCGCCGTACGACCTCACCGTCAAGCCGCGCCTCAAGGGCGACCAGCTGACGATCGACTTCATCAACCAGGGCAAGCAGGGCGCCGTGTTCGCGGTCTACCCGGCCCCCGGCGCCCTGCCGCGCCACTACACGGTGGGCGCCAAGTCCCGGACCTCCGACGTCTGGACGGTCGGCCAGGACGGCTACGACCTGCGGGTGCACGGCCCCAACGGCGCGCTCTGGCACCTGCGCGGCACCGTCGACGCCGCCTACGAGATCTCGCTCTCCGAGGAGCGCAACGGCAAGGTGCTGGAGGTGGACGTGATCAACCGCTCGCGCACCGCCCAGACCTTCCTGGTCGGCGACCTCGCCTACGGCGACGGACTGCGCGAGGTCCGGGTCGCCGCGGGCGACGACAGGACCGTCAACCTCAATGTCGGCCCCGAGGGCTGGTACGACGTCGTGGTACGACGTCGCGGTGGGGGTGCGCGGCGAACTCGGCTTCCGCCGCCGGATCGCCGGCCGCTTCCCCTGGGACGGCGAGCACCTGCTCACCGACCCGGCGATGGGCCAGGCCGATCCGCTGGCCGTGGACGTCGCGCTCAAGGCCGCCTCCACCACCATCGACGAGGCGATCCTGCTGCCCGGCCGCCCGGCCCGGGTCACCGCCCGCTTCACCGCCGGCGACGCGCTGGCCGTGATCGAGGCCCAGCCGGTCGTCCCGGCCGGCTGGACGGTCGCCGCCGTCACCGCGCCGCCCGCCGCCCTGGCCGCCGGGGCGAGCGCCACCGCCGAGTGGGACGTCACCCCGCCCGACCGGCTGCCGGACGGCGCCACCCACCGCATCCTGGTCACCGCCCGCGCGCTGGCCGGCAACCGCTTCGCCGTCGCCGACGGCGAACTCGCCGCCCGCACCGCGCCGGTGATGGCCGGCCACCTGCTCGGCGAGGACTTCGAGTCGCTGGCGGGCGCGCTCCAGCCGGTCGCCGGCGTGACCGGCTGGACGCCGCAGGCCCCGCAGGGCTGGTCGGTGGTCAACGCGCCGGCCATGCCGCAGGGCACCGTCCGGCTCCAGGGCTGGACCTTCCACACCAAGCGCGAGTGGTCCAACCCGGCCGGTCAGGACCGCGGCAACTTCACCCGGGGCCTCGGCATCCTGGCCGTCGCCGACCCGGACGACTGGGACGACACCGGCGCGCCGTCCAAGAAGGGCGTGTTCGACTCGACCCTGGTCTCGCCCGCCGTGCCCGTCCCGGCCGGGGCCGCCACCCTGTACCTGGGCTTCGACTCGCACTACCGCCAGGAGGCCCCGCAGAAGGCCTCGGTCACCGCGGTCTTCGACAACGGCACCGAGACCCGGCTGGTGTACTACAGCTCGGACGCCACCGGCAACGACAACGCCGGCAAGGACGTCCAGAACGCCTTCGTCGCCAAGCAGTTCGCCGTTCCGGCGGGTGCACGCAGCGTGACGCTGAAGTTCCGGATGTTCGACGCCGGGAACAACTGGTTCTGGGCCGTCGACCACATCCGGCTGGACGTGAAGCCGATCACCGGCTGACGCCCGCGCGGCTCACTCTGCACGGCCGACCCGTCCGGCCCGTCCGGCCCGTCCGACCCGTCCGGTCCCCGAACTCCGGGGTCCGGACGGGCCGTTCGCGTCCCGGGGAAGTACGCCGACGGACTGTCAACAGGCGCGAACGCGACGCGCCCCCCGGCGCACCGGACCGGAAAGCGCCTGTTCGCACGCCCTGGCGCGCCGGTAGGAATGGGGCCCGGCACGGAACGTCCGTGCCGTGAGAGGAGCCGCACCGTGTCCCGTCTCCGTGCCACCGCACTGGCCCTCGGCTGTACCGCCGCCGCCCTGACCCTGGCCGCGACCACCGCGACCGTCGCACAGGCCGCCCCCGGCGACATCGTGAGCATCTGCGCCAACCAGTACACCCCCGCCGGCTGGGTCGACATCGCCTGGGCCAACGACTACAGCTGCGGCGGCGGCACCTTCACCCCGAACCGGAAGACGATGGAGCAGGTCGCCGGTCTGCCCATCGGCACCACCCTCAACGTCTGCGCCTCGGCGTGGCCGCCGGCCGGCTGGACGCAGGTCTCCGAGTTCTACAGCCAGAGCTGCCGCTACTCGGCCGTGCCGAGCCTGGAGCACAACTCCTGGAAGATCACGCGCGTCTACTGACACCCGGTCTGCTGGCAGCCGGTCGGGCCCGGCCGCCGCGAACACGCATGTCGGCGCACTGTCAACAGTGGCGAACCCGTCGCGGGCTCCGGTGCCCCGGGCCGGAAAGTCACTGTCCGTGCCCATGGTCCCGCCGATAGGAATGGGTGTCCGGTGCGGATCGTCCGTGCCGTGGAGAGGAGCCGCTCCGTGTCCCGTCTTCGCGCCGTCGCCCTGGCTGCCGGTTGTGCCGCCGCCGCGCTCACCATGACCACGACCACCGCGCACGCCGCCCCCGGTGACACCCTGAACGTCTGCAGCAGCCAGCTCACCCCGACCGGGTGGGTCGACGTCCAGTGGTGGAACGACGTGAGCTGCGGCTCGACCTTCAACCCCAACAAGAAGCAGATCAAGCAGCTCACCGGTCTGCCGATCGGCACCACGCTCACCGTCTGCGCCTCGACCTACCAGCCGGCCGGCTGGGTGCAGCTCTCCTCGTTCTACAACAGCAGCTGTCGCTACTCCGCCGTGCCGAGCCTCAACAACAACGCCTGGCAGATCAAGCGCGTCTCCTGACCCGCCCCTGCCGGCCCCCGCGGGCAGCGCGCCGACGGCCCACCGGTCCCGCACCGGCGGGCCGTCGGCGTACCCGGGGCCGGGTGCTCCGGTCCCTCCCGGCTCGTCGCGGCTCGTCGCGGCGCGGCCCGTCCCGGAGTCCGGCCGTCCCGTTCGCCGGAATCTCTTGACGGTCGAGAGATATGATCCGCCCCGTCCGCCAGCCCTCCGGGAGGTCACCGCCATGCACCAGCCCCTGCTGCGACTCACCGGCGCCGCCACCGCCGTCTACGGCATCGCCGTCGCCCGCCGACCCGCCCTGCTGGCCCGCCCCTCCGGCCTCACCGCGCCGGACGGCTCGGTGCCCGCGCCGGTCGCCGCCTGCCTGCGCCCGCTGGCCCTGCGCGACGCCGCCTGCGGCCTCGCCATGGCCCTCGCCCCGAACGACGCCGCGCTGCGCACCGCGACCGCCCTCCGGATCGCCTCCGACCTGGGCGACGCCGCACTGCTCGCCACCGCCCTCCCGGCCCGCCGGCACCGGGTGATGGCCGTCGCCGTCTCGGTCGGTTGGGGCGCGCTCTCGGTGGCCGGACTCCTGGCGCGACCGCGAAACCTCTCCACCCGTCAAGTCTCTTGACAGTCGAGAGATATGATCCGGGCTGTCCACGACCCCGCCCAGGCCCGGAGCGCGCCCCGCCATGCCCGCTGACCGTCCCCACGCCGCCCCACCACCCGCCCCGGTACCACCCGCCCCGGCGCCTCCGGCCGGGGTCCCGACCGGCCCGTCCGCCCGGCGCCGCCGCGCCCGGCTGCTCGTCCCGCTCGCGCTGCTGATCGTCTGGCTCGGCCTCGGCGGCGCCTTCGGCTCCTACGCGGGCCGGCTCGGCGAGGTCGCGACCAACGACCGGGCCGCCTTCCTGCCCCGCAGCGCCGAGTCCACCGAGGCCGCCCGGCTCGGCGCCGACTTCCGGACCGACAACGCGCTGCCCGTGATCATCGTCTGGGAGAGCCGCGGCGGCCCCCTCGACGCGACCGGACGCGCCGCCGCCGAACAGGCCCTGCGGACCGCCGCCACCCTGCCCGGCGCCACCGGACGGGTCTCGCCCGCCCTGCCCGCCGCCGACGGCCAGGCCCTCCAGGGTGTCGTCCAACTGCGCGCCGACCTCGGCCGGAAGACCGGCGACACCGTGCGCGCCGTCCGCGGACTCGCCGAGCAGGTCCCCGGCACCACCGTCGGCCTGGCCGGACCCGCCGCGATCGCGGCCGACCTCGGCGGCGCGTTCGCCGGCATCGACGGCCTGCTGCTCGGCGTCGCCCTCGGCGTCATCCTGCTCATCCTGCTCGCCGTCTACCGCGCCGTCCTGCTGCCGCTGCTGGTGATCCTCGGCGCCGTCTTCGCCCTCGGCATCGCCTGCGCCCTGGTCTACCTGCTCGCCGACCACGGCCTGGTCACCGTGGACGGCCAGGTCCAGGGCCTGCTGTCGATCCTCGTCATCGGCGCCGCCACCGACTACGGCCTGCTGCTCTCCGCCCGCTTCCGCGAGGAACTCCACCTGCACGGCGACCGGTTCGCCGCGATGCGCACTGCCTGGCGGCACTCCGTCGAACCGATCGCCGCCTCCGGCGCCACCGTCGCACTCGGCCTGCTCGTCCTGCTGCTCTCCGACCTCACCAACAACCGCGCCCTCGGCCCGGTCGGCGCGATCGGGATCGCCTGCGCCGTGCTCTCCGCGCTCACCTTCCTGCCCGCCGCACTCGTGCTGGCCGGCCGGGCCGCCTACTGGCCGGCCAGGCCCGCCGCCGACGGCCGGGCCCCGGTGCACGCCGTCTGGGCCCGGGCGGCCGCGCTCGTCGCCCGCCGCCCGCGCGCCCTGTGGGCGGGGAGCCTGGTGGTCCTGGCGGCGCTCGCCGCCCTCGCCCCGACCCTGGACGCCGGCGGCGTGCCGCAGAGCGAACTCTTCGTT
>NZ_JZWY01000924.1:0-5115 GCF_000966955.1 Streptomyces sp. NRRL S-495 | reverse complement strand
GGCTTGCCGGAGGTGTCGAGGTGCGCGAGGTCGCGGACGATCTCGCCGACGGCAGGGGTGTAGACGGGCGTGCGGGGGCTACTGGGCATGGGGGCTCCACTGGTTGCGCTGGGTTCCCGGTTTCTCACGGGGTGTAGCCATGGTGGACTCGCGCGCCCTAGGATCGGAAGGCATCCCCACTTGACAGATTTCTCTGTGGGATTCAGGGATCAAAGAGGTCTGATCATGCGAGAGACAAAGCTCGATCCTTCAACATCTCCCCTTGCGGCCTTCGGCGTTCAACTCCGCAGGTCACGCAAGGCAGCAGGGCTGAACCAAGTGCAGCTTGGCCGCCTCACGAACTTGAGTGACAGTCAGATTTCGAACCTCGAAAGAGGTACACGCACTCCCACACTTGACTGGGTGCGTCTGGCTGACCAAGTACTGGAGACTGGTGGGACTCTAGAACTGATGTACTGGAGCCTTGCCGGGCCGGCTCTGCTGGAGGGATTCCCCGAGTACGTCGCGCAAGAGGCGAAGGCCGTAGAGCTGAGACAGTTCGAACTCGGCGTCATTCCCGGACTGTTCCAGACCAGGGCCTACGCAGAGACGCTGGCATCTGCGGATGTGAGGCGAGGAGCCATCACCGAGGAGGAAGCCGACGGGAGGGTTGCATACCTCCTGAGCCGCCAACAGCGGCTCAACGGCAAGGAATCACCTCTGGTCCATGCCGTGCTCGACGAGAGTTGCCTTCGCCGCACGGTAGGTGGCACAGGCGTGATGCGCGAACAGCTCGATCATCTGACCGAGCTGGCGAATCGGCCCCGGACCATCATTCAGGTGGCGCCGTTCTCCATGGGCGAACGCCGATCCCTCGCATTGCCGGTGGTTCTACTGACCTTGGCCGATCGCAGCATGCTGGGGTACACGGAGTCCCAGGAACGCGGCTATCTCACCAGGGAATCCCACCGGGTCACCCTCTGGGCGAGGGACTACGATCGGCTCCAAGTGGGAGCCAGTTCGGATGTGGCATCCCTCGAAATGATCCGCGCAGCCCGGAAGGATCTCCGACCATGAGCCGCACCCTCCCCCTAGACCCGACCGGCGCCACCTGGGTGAAGTCCAGCTACAGCCAGAACGGCGGAAACTGCATCGAGGTCACCCCCGACTTCCCCGGCCTCGCCCCGGTCCGTGATTCCAAGGACCCGTCCGGCCCCACTCTCCTCTTCCCCACCGACGCCTGGCGCTCCTTCGTCGCCGGTGTGCAGGCGGGCGAGTTCGGCACGGTCTGACCTGAACCGACTCCTGGGCCCCGACCGGATTTCCGCTCGGGGACCAGGAGTTGACGCGCACTTGCTACCGTGGGTTGCATGACTCCTGTGAGCTGGCGCAAGAGTACTTACAGCAACAACGGCGGGACCTGCGTCGAGATCGCAACCGACGCCCCCGGCCTCGTCCCCGTCCGTGACTCCAAGGACCCCTCCGGCCCCGTCCTCGCCTTCCCCACCGACGCCTGGCAGTCCTTCGTCGCCGCCGTTCAAGCAGGCGAGTTCGGCTCCGTCTGACCCGAACCCCGCCATGGCCCCTGACCGCACTACAGATCGGGGACTGCGTTTTGAGCAGGTCGCCGCAGGGTGGTCCAGTAGGAGTGGAAGCCCTGTCCAAGCTGCTTCCCAAGCGATGATCCGCAAGGCACGAGAGGACTTCACTCTATGACGCCACGATTCGACGACCTGTCCCGTGCTTCTTGGTTCAAGTCGACACACAGCGACAACGGAGGAACGTGCGTCGAGGTGACGGCGGACTTTCGCGGCGTCGTGCCAGTGCGCGACTCCAAGGACCCGGTTGGCCTCGCCTTCCCCACCGACGCCTGGCGGTCCTTCGTCGCCGCCGTACAGGCAGGCGAGTTCGGCACGGTCTGACCCGAACCAACCCCTAGGGTCCGTTTCAGAAGTGGATCAAGGTCTGCGATGATCACGCTCCGTGGCTCGGGGAGATCTGACAGACGCGCAGTGGACGGTGCTGGAACCGCTGTTGCCGATGGGCATCAAGCCTGGTCGGCCGCCAGTTCATGCCAAGCGGCAGCTGATCGACGGGATACGGTTCCGCACGCGGACAGGCATACCGTGGCGGGACCTTCCCACACGGTATGGGCCGTGGGAGACGGTGTACGGGCTCTTCCGGCGCTGGCAGCGTGACGGCACGTGGCATCGGATCTTTGAGCAGCTCCAGGCCCGCGCGGACGCGAAGGGGCTGATCACCTGGGACATCTCGGTGGACTCCATGGTCGCCCGCGCCCACCAGCACGCGGCTGGCGCCCGTAAACAGGGGATCTGCAGGTCGAACCGCCCGGTGGCGTCTTCACCGAGCCCAACGACCACGGGCTCGGACGCTCACGCGGCGGATTGACCACCAAGATCCACCTCGCGGTCGAGCAGGCACAGAAGCCGTTGTCGCTCGTGATCACGGCCGGGCAGCGCGGTGACTCCCCGCAGTTCCAGGTCGTCCTGGGCCGCATCCGGGTACCCCGGCTTGGAGCGGGACGGCCGCGACCCCGGCCCGACAAGGTCCGCGCGGACAAGGCGTACGGCTCCCGCTCCAACCGCGACTACCTGCGCCGCCGCAACATCCGGTGCACGATCCCGGAGAAGCGCGACCAGATCGCCAACCGCAAGAAGCGCGGCTCCCATGGCGGCCGGCCGCCGAAGTTCGACAAGGACGACTACAAGCAACGCCACGCGGTGGAGTGCGGCATCAACCGACTGAAGCGAAACCGCGCGGTGGCCACGCGATATGACAAGCTCGCTGTCCGCTACGAAGCGACGATGCTGGTCGCCGCAATCGGCGAATGGCTCTGACCGGCACGGCAGCAACGACCAGGAACGGATGTGTCACCTTCGCGCGTTGGGTCGGCATGGTGATGATGGCGGGTCTGCTCTTCATGGCAGTACTGGTGATTGTGCCCTTCACGCTGGCCTCAATCCGGCATCTCGTGGTGCGATCCGGCCGTCCGGGATGGTTATGCCGCCGCCTGACCACTCGAACGCGAAGCAGCGGGCTCGGCCTTGGCGCCACCGCGACCGAGGAGTTACACGCCTTCTTCAACGCCAACAAGCGCGTGCAAATCGAGCAGCGGCGAACTCAACTGGTCATGCGGGACGACGACCACGCCGGCGCCCCGCCTCGCATAGGTATCGACTTGGACGGCGGCACCGCAGTTGTTCAACAGCAGAGGTAGACGTGCCGCACCATGCGCGATCACCTCACTGCAAGATCCACTTCTGAAACAGACCCTAGTACTGGAGTGGGCTTCCGAGCCGTCCGCTACCCATCGAGTCCTCCGGGACGGTCGGCATTCTTGATCTCGTGGAGTCCGGCAGCCGTCATCGGGGTCCACTCCCTGCTCTGTCCAGCGGCACGGAGGGCTTCTTCGACCTCGCCGAGCTTCGCCGGGGACAATACGCCCGCCCGCTCGATCAGGTCGTCCCGGGCCACGGTGGTCAGCCAGGTACAAGGAGTGAAGCCCGCACGCGGGAACGCCAACCGCAGCACGCCTTCGAAGGGCATTCCCTCCAGGGGGCCCACGGCCACTTCAACGCCGAGACCGCTGATGTCGACGCCCGCCGGAGCGACGACCTGCATCGCCCGGAACCTGGACGACTCCTCGTCCGACAGCAGCACGACCGGGCGTCGCTCGTCGAAGTCGACCCACCAGACTTCACCGCGTTGCATGTGTCCTCCTGGCACGGGCCGGCGGGTGAACGCTTTGTGTATCGTGCGGCGGCCGCAGGTCACAGCGTAGACCCTGCCCGTCGGACCGCACCCGACTCCGAGGACCCCTGCGGTCCCGTCCTCGCCTTCCCCGCCGAGGCCCGGCATTCCTTCGTCGCCGCCGTGCGGGCGGGCGAGTTCCGCTCCGCCCGACCCGAGCTCCCGCTCGGGTCCCCCGTATCGGCTAGAGCCGCACCGCCGGACCGACCAAGGGCCGGAGGGTGGCCGAGGTGACAGCGGACGAGCGAGGCGTCGCAGGGAGGATGCGGCGCAGCGGGGACGGGACGCCGCCGCGGCGGGACCACTCGTGCGGGTAGCCGAGCGACACCTCGTGGAACGGGACGCCGTCCGCGCGGACGGTGCGCGGGATGTGGAGGTGGCCGTACACCACCGCGACCGCGTGGAAGCGGCGGTGCCAGTCGGCCGTGTGCTCGGTGCCGCACCAGAGGGCGAACTCGGGGTGGCGCAGCAGGTAGGTCGGCTCGCGCCGCAGCGGGAAGTGGTTGACCAGGACGGTGGGCAGGTCCGGGTCGAGGGCGGCGAGGCGGCGTTCGGTGACGGCGAGCCGGGCCTGGCACCAGCTCTCGCGGTCGGGGAACGGGTCGGCGTGGAGCAGGAGTTCGTCCGTGCAGACGACCCCGACCGCATGGGCGGCGGCGAGTGCGGCGTCCTTGGTGGTAGTGCCGCGCGGGCGGAAGGTGTAGTCGTAGAGCAGGAACAGCGGGGCGACGGCGACCGGGCCGTCCGGGCCCGGCCACAGCGCGTACGGGTCCTCGGGGGTCAACACGCCGAGGCCCCGGCAGAGTTCGACCAGTGCGCGGTAGCGGGCGTCGCCGCGCAGTCCGACCGGGTCGTCCGGGAGGGTCCAGAGCTCGTGGTTGCCGGGTGCCCAGATCACCCGGGCGAACCGGGCGGCGAGGAGTTCCAGGGCGCCGGCGATCTCGTCGAAGCGTTCGGCGACGTCGCCGGCCACGATCAGCCAGTCCTCGTCGGTGGCCGGGCGGAGGGCCTCCAGGACGGCCCGGTTGCCGGCGTGGCCGACGTGCAGGTCGGCGACCGCGAGCAGGTTCGGCGCGTTCACCGGGTGGCTCCGACGGGGGCGGTGGCGGCGAGCAGCCGGCGGGTGTAGGGGTCGGCGGGCTCCGCGAAGAGCCGGTCGACGGTGGCGGTCTCGACGAGCCGGCCGTCCTTCATCACCGCGACCCGGTCGGCGAGGTGCTGGACCACGCCGAGGTCGTGCGAGATGAACAGCAGGGCGAGGCCCAGCTCGCGGCGCAGGTCGGCGAGCAGGTCGAGGATCTGCGCCTGCACCGAGAGGTCGAGCGCGGAGACCGGTTCGTCGCAGACCAGCAGGGCCGGTGCCGG
>NZ_JZWY01000923.1:0-9321 GCF_000966955.1 Streptomyces sp. NRRL S-495 | reverse complement strand
GATCCAGACGCGTTGGCGCTGGCCGCCGGAGAGTTCGGTCGGACGGCGGGTGAGCAGGGCGGCCGGCAGGCCGACCTGGTCGAGCAGTTCGGTGACCCGGCGACGCCGTGCCTCGCCGCGCGGGACCCCGGTGCGGGCGACCGCCTCGGCGACCAGGCGCTCGACGGTGAAGCGCGGGTCGAAGGAGCCGAGCGGGTCCTGCTGGACGGCCTGGACGCGCAGCCGGTCCGGCCGTCGGCGCCGTTCGGTGAGCGCGCTCCAGGGGCGGCCGTCGAGCCGGACGGTACCGGTGTCGGGGCGTTCGAGGCCGAGCACGATCCGGGCCGTGGTGGTCTTGCCGGAGCCGGACTCGCCGACCAGGCCGAGCGTCTCGCCGGGGTGCAGTTGGAAGGAGACGTCCCGGACGACGGGGCGGCCGGCGAAGGACCGGCCGATCCGGTCGACGTCGAGGAGCGGGGTGGCCTCCGGGCCGTCACCGGCGGCCGGGGCCGGATCGGGCTCACGGACGGTGAGCGACGAGACGGTGAGCGAGGAGAGGGAGGGCGAGGAAACCGCCGTGGCGGCGGCGGTGGGGTGCCAGCAGCGGGCGCCGAGCGCGTCGACCGGCGGGAGGGTGCTGCGGCAGGTGTCGTCGGCGGCGGCGCAGCGGGCCGCGTAGGGGCAGCCGCCGGGGGCGGCGGCGGGGCGCCCGGCCGGCTCCGGGGCGAGCCGGGTACCCCGGGTACGCGCACCGGGGACGGCGGCGAGCAGGGCGCGGGTGTAGGGGTGGCGCGGTTCGGCGAGCAGGCGCTCGGCGGGGCCGGTCTCGACGATCCGGCCGCCGAACATCACCGCCACCCGGTCCGCGAGGCGGCCGACCACCGACAGGTCGTGGCTGATCAGCAGCAGGGCGGTGCCCCGGCCGCGGAGTTCGTCGAGCAGGTCGAGGACCTGGGCCTGGACGGTGACGTCCAGGGCCGTGGTCGGCTCGTCGGCGATCAGCAGGTCCGGTTCGGCGGCGAGCGCGGAGGCGATCAGGGCGCGCTGGCGCAGGCCGCCGGACAACTGGTGGGCGTACTGGGCCGCGCGGCGTTCCGGTTCGGGGACGCCGGTCCGTTCGAGCAGGGAGCGTACCCGGGCGGGGAGTTCGGCGCGGGTGGCGAGGCCGTGGACGCGCAGCGGTTCGGCGATCTCGGCGCCGACGGTGCGCAGCGGGTCGAGCGAGACCAGGGCGTCCTGGAGGACCAGGCCGATCCGCCGCCCGCGCACCTCCCGCCACTGGGCCTCGGTGAGGGTGCCGAGGTCGAGGCCGTCGAAGGCGAGCCGGCGGGCGGAGACGCCGGCGGGGACGCGACCGCCGGCGCCGGTGAGACCGACCAGGGTGCGGGCGGTGACGCTCTTGCCGGAGCCGGACTCACCGACCACGGCCAGGCACTCGCCCCGGTCGAGGGCGAAGGAGACGTCCTGGACGGCGTGCACCGGGCCGAAGCGCACGTCCAGGCCCTCGACGGAGAGCAGGGGCGTCGGGGTGCTCGGCACCACCGGGGCGGCGACGCCGGGGGCGGCGGGGTGCGTCATGCGTCGGTCCTCCGGGTGAAGCGGGCCTGGGCGCGGCGGCCGAGGACGTTGACGACGAGGGCCGTCGCGGTGATCGCGGCGCCCGGGAAGACGCCGACCCACCAGGCGGTGGCGAGGAAGCGCCGCCCCTGGGAGAGCATCGCGCCCCACTCGGGGCTGGGCGGCTGCGGGCCGAGGCCGAGGAAGCTGAGCCCGGCGGCGGCGATCAGCGCGGTGCCGAAGCCGACGGTGGCGAGCACCAGCATCGGTCCGACGGCGTTCGGCAGCACGTGCCGGACGATCAGCAGCGGGCGCGGCAGGCCGAGTCCGACCGCCGCCTCCACGTACCCGGAGCGGCGGACCACCAGGGTCTCGGCGCGCACGATCCGGGCGTACCCGGGCACGAAGGCGATCGCGATGGCGAGCATCACATTGAGCGAGCCGGTGCCGAGCACGGTCACGGCGAGCAGGGCGAGCAGGATCGGCGGCAGCGAGAGCAGCACGTCGGCCAGGCGCATCAGCACCTGGTCCGCCCAGCGGCCGCCGAGCGCGGCGGCCAGGCCGAGCAGGGTGCCGCCGGTGATGGCGAAGACGGTGGCGCCGAGGCCGAGCAGCAGGGACGGCCGGGCGCCGTGCAGGACGCGGGCGAACAGGTCGCGGCCCAGTTGGTCGGTGCCGAACCAGTGCGCGGCGCCGGGCGGGGTGAGCGCCTCCGCCGGGTGGGTCTCGATGGGTGAGGCGGAGCTGAGCAGGCCGGGGGCGAGCGCGGCGAGCAGCAGCAGGGCGAGCGCGGCCAGGGCGAGGAGGAGGGTGAGCGGGGGCCGCCGACGGGCGGACGCGACCGGGGCCGGGACGTCCGGGACCGGGGCTGCCGCCGTCGGGGCTTCCGGCGTCTTGGAGGGCGCGGCGTCTGGACCGGCGTCGGGACCGTGGGCTGGTTCAACAGTGGTGTGGGCCATGGCGGTTCAGTCGGTCCTCAGCCGTGGGTCGACAACGAGGTAGAGCAGGTCGACGAGGGTGGAGATCACCACGAAGACCAGGGCGGAGAGCAGTACCAGCCCGATCACCAGCGGCAGGTCCTTGTTGGTGGTCGCCTGGAGGGTCAGCGCGCCGATGCCGGGCCGGCCGAACACCGACTCGACCAGCACCGCCCCGCCGAGCAGCGATCCGGTGAGCCAGCCGGTGAGGGTGACCACCGGCACCGCCGCGTGCCGCAGCGCGTGCCGCAGCACCACGGCGGCCGAACCCACGCCCCGGGAACGGGCGGTGAGCACGAACGGCTGCCCGAGCGCCGTCTCCAGTCCCTCGCGCAGCACCTGCGCGAGCATCCCGGCGACGGGCAGGGCCAGCGTGACGGCGGGCAGCACCAGCGCGGCCAAACCGTCGTCCCCGGCCACCGGGAAGATCCGCAGCTGGAACGAGAACGCGGTGAGCAGCAGGATCCCGATCCAGTACGAGGGACTGGAGACGGCGAGCAGTTCGGCGAGCGAGCTGAGCGCGCGCAGGGCGGGCCGGCGGCCGGCCGTGCCGACCGCCGCGACCAGGGCCAGCAGGGCGGCCAGGCCGAGTGCGGCCGCGCCGAGTTGGACGGTCGGGCCGAGCTGGTCGCCGATCAGGTCGGCGACCGGACGCTGCAACTGGTAGGACTCGCCGAGGTCTCCGGTGAGCAGGTGGCCGAGGTAGGTGAGGTACTGCACGGGCACCGGCCGGTCCAGGCCGTACTGCTCCTGGATCGCCGCCTTGACCTCGGGGGTTGCGGCGGTGCCGGGGCCGAGCATCACGGTGACCGGGTCCCCGGGGACCAGTTGGAGCGCCGCGAAGGCGACCGTGGCGGCGCCGAGCAGGACGGCGGCCGCGCCGAGCAGCCGCCGCGCGGCGGCCCGCAGCAGGCGCGGGGCGCCGCTGCGGGCCGGCGCCGGCGTGGCCGCCGGCTGGCGTGACCGCCGGCTCCGCGAACCCGGTGGTTCCGGTGCTCACTTGGCGATCCAGGCGCCGTGGAAGGCGAGCCAGGTGTTGGGGTCGGCGGTGAGCCCGCGGACCTTGGCGGCGGTGCCGACCACGGCGGTGCGCACGTACAGCGGGACGATCAGCCCGAGCTCGATCGCGCGCTGCTGCGTCTTGGTGTAGACGTCCTGGCGGACGGCCTTGTCGAACGTCCCCTTGCCCGTGGTGGTCCACTCGTCGAGCTGGGCGTCCTGGTAGAAGGTGGCGTTCTGGCCGCCGGTGGAGGGCTTGCTGGCGCTGTGGAAGTAGAGCCGCAGCACGTCCGGGTCGAAGCGGGCCCAGCTGTAGTCGGCGATGTGCTCCTTGCCGCCGTAGACGTTGGCGATGTAGGTGCCGATGTCCAGCCGGGGGCGGGTGATCTCGACGCCGATCTTCTTCAGGTCGGCCTGGATCGCCTGGCCGAGGGTCTCGCGCTGCTCGCGCACGTACTCGGCGGGCGGCAGCGGCCACTCCAGCGAGAGCCGCTTGCCGTCCTTGGTGCGGTAGCCCTCGCCGTCACGGGCCGTCCAGCCGGCCTCGTCCAGCGCCTTCTCGGCCGCGGCCTTGTCGTACGGCCAGGACTTCTCCAGCGACTTGTCGTAGTACGGCGTGCTCGGCGCGATCGGGCTCCAGGCCCGCTTGTAGACGCCGAAGTAGACGGACTGGATGTCGGTGTCGAGGTCGATGCCGCGCTGCACCGCCTTGCGGACCTTCGGGTCGTCCAGCGGCGCCTTGGTGGTGTTGAGCACCAGCGCGTAGTTGGCGCCGGGCGCGTCGGTGGCGATGGTGCGCAGCTTCGGGTCGCCCTGGACGGTGCGCACGTCGGCCGGCGGGATCGGTTCGGCGACCTGCACCTGTCCGCTGCTGAGCGCGCCGACCCGGACCGAGTCCTCGGTGAGGAAGCGGATGGTGAGCTTCTCCAGGTAGGCCGGGCCCTGGTGGTTGGCGCTCGGCGGCGCCCAGTTGTAGTCCGGGTTACGGGTGAAGACGGCGCTCTGGCCCTTGGTGTAGCCGGTGAACACGAACGGGCCGGTGCCGACGTCGGCCGGGCCGCCCGCGCCGAGCTTGGAGCCGTTCTCCTTGATGGCCTTCGGCGAGTAGAAGCCGAGGTAGGCGGTGCTGGCGGCCTGGAGGAAGGGCGCGAACGGCTCGGAGAACGACACCTTGACCGTGTGCGGGCCGACCACCTCGGTGCCCGTGTAGGGGCCGAGCAGGCTGGCCGCGTACTGGGACTTGGTCTCCTTGGCGACGATCCGGTCGAAGTTGGCCTTCACCGCCTCGGCGTCGAAGACCGTGCCGTCGGTGAACTTGACGTCCTCGCGCAGGTGGAAGGTGTAGCTCTTGAGGTCGGGCGCGATCTCCCAGGACTTGGCCAGCCAGGGCTGGAACTCGCCCTTGTCGTCCTGGTGGACGAGCGAGTCGAAGACGTTGCGCTGGATGGCGCCGGTGATGTCCTGCTGGCTGACGTGGATGTCGAAGGAGATCGGCTCGACGTCGGTGGCGTAGGTCAGCGCACCGCCCTGGACCGGCTTCTCGTCGATTCCGGCGGCGCCGGCCGTCGCGGCTGCACCGGAGCCGGAGCCGGTGCCGGAGCTGCAGCCCGCCAGGAGCAGCGCCCCGGCGGTGAGGGCGGCGAGCAGCGGAAGGGGCCGGGGCCCGGTGATGGCCATGCTGGTGACTCCGTCGGGGTACGAGGGGCGGTGGGAGGAATACCGGGACGCTATCGACGGGCCGACGGCGGCGAACCCCTACCGGACCCCTAGCGCACCCTTAGGCCCTCCGGGCGGGGTCCTGGTCCTCCCGCCGAGAAATGGCTTGCCGCCCCGGCGGCTGTCTGTCACCGTTCCGCGTGGACCGGAAGTTGATCATCGACGGTCGGTCGATGTCGACATGTCGGCGGCCTCTCGGGAATCCACCGGAGAGGTAGAGGTACAACGGGAATCGGTGCCATGGGGAACAGTTACGAGGACGAGTGTCGCCGGTCGTTGGCCGAGGAGCAGGCGAAGAGCCTTGCCGGGACCAACGACTGGGAGCATGTGGACAGGGCCCGGGTCCACCAGGACTGGGACGTCCTGTACCGGGAGATCACGGCCTGCCTGAACGCCGGCGCCCGGCCCGGGGACGGGGAGGTCCAGGAACTCGTCCGCAGGCACTTCGACATCGCCTGCCGGTTCTACACCCCCTCCCGGGAGGCCTACGTCGGCATGGCGCTCTTCTACGCCGAGGACGAGGCCATGAGGGCGTTCCACGATTCCTACCACCCCGGGCTGGTGGAATTCCTGGGTGCCGCGATCAAGGTGTTCGCCGAGCAGGGGACCGGGTTCGCCCCCGGGACGGGCGCCGGGGCTCCGGTGCGGTCGGGCGACGCCGGCCGGTGACGTGCGTCGGCGGGTGCGCCCGGACCGTCGTCCGGGCGCACCCGCCGGGTGGTGCTGCCGGGAGGTCAGTCGCGGTGGTGGCGCTGGCGCGGGTAGCGGGGGACGGAGCGGCGGTGGGCGATCCGCCAGCCGTCCGGGGTGCGGGTGTACACGTCGAAGTAGTCGCCGTTGTGGACGCTGCCGTCCGGCAGGATCGCCAGGTAGCGGCTGCGGCCGCGGACCGTGCCGTCCTCGTCGACGGTGAACACCGAGTCCAGGGTCTGGTGGTCCGGGTGCTCCGGGCCCAGGTCGCGGGCGAACACCCGGATCTTCTCCAGGCCGGTGAACACCGCGCCGGTGCGGGTGAGTTCGATCACCCCGTCCTCGGCGAACACCTCGGCCAGCGCCTGCGCGTCGGCGTTGTCGAAGGCGTGCGAGAAACGGGCGAGCAGCTGGCGCAGCTCCTCGGCGTCGGCCGGGGTCGGGCCGGTCGTCATGGGCGGGCTCCTGAGGGTTGTGGTGGTTCGACAGGTGGATGGGTGGGTGGGTGGAACGGGGCCGGGCCCGGCCGAAGGGGAGAGGAAGCGGCCGGGCCCGAGTCGGGAGGGGAGGGTCAGACGATGGCCGGGGCCAGCTGCTGGACGATGCCCAGGCGGTCCGGGAGCACGTTGTAGCGGACGACCTTGTTGTCCCGCACCGTGAGCCAGCTGATGCTGTGGCCCACGAAGGACCGCCCGGTGGCCGGCACGCCGAAGATCGGCCCGACGTGGGTGCCCTCGATCCGCCAGAACGCGATCACCCGGTCCCCCTCGGCCACCAGGTCCTCCACGGTGGCCTTCACGTCGCGGACGTTCTGCCACAGCCAGCGCAGGTGCTCCTCGAAGTCCGCGCGGGTGCCGCTGCCGCCCGGACCGACCCGGGTCTCGTCGGCGGCGTCCTCGGCGACCAGCTCCTCCAGCAGCTCGACCCGCTGGCCGGTGACCAGCTCGTGGTAGTACCGCTCGACCAGGGCCTTGTTCGCCTCGATGCTCATGGCTTCTCGCTCTCTTCGGTAGACGGAAAAACGTAGGCGGAAAAACGGGGTGGAACGGAAAATCGGTGGTGCTGGTGGGGCGTGTGCGGGCGCGGTTCAGCGGGACGGCGCCGCCGGCGGCGGGAGCAGGATGCCGCCGTTGGCGCTCAGACCGCCGTCGACCGGGACGGTGACCCCGGTGACGTAGGAGGCCGCCGGGGAGGCCAGGAACCAGACCACCTCGGCCTGTTCGCGTGCCGCCCCCCAGCGCTGGGCCGGGATCCGGCGGGTGATGAAGGCCGAGAACTCCGGGTCGGCGACCTGGCCGGCCGTCAGACCGGTGACCGTGCCGCCGGGCGCGATCGCGTTGATCCGGATGTTCTGGGCCGCGTAGTCGATGGCCGTGGCGCGGACCAGGTTGATCACCGCCGCCTTGGTCGCGTTGTACGCCCAGGTCCCCGGGTCGCCGCGCAGGCCGGAGACGGAGGAGGTGGCGACGATCGCCCCGCCGCCGGCCTCCCGCAGCGCCGGTGCGGCGGCGCGGATCCCGAGCACCACGCTGCGCACGTTCACCTGGAACAGGCGGTCGAAGCGGTCGACCGCGCCCGGCGCCTCCAGCGGCCCGCCGCCGCCGGTCCCGGCGTTCAGGACCGCCGCGTCCAGCCGCCCCCACCGCTCCTGGGCGAGCGCGACGGCGCGGACGTTGGTCTCCTCCGACGACACGTCACCGGCCAGGGTCACGACGCCGTCGAGGCCGGCGAGCGCGTCCAGGCCCGCCTTGTCGACGTCCACGGCGACCACGCGGTGGCCCCGCTCGACGAACAGCCGCGTCGTCGCCTCGCCGATGCCCGACGCCGCGCCGGTGACCAGTACTACGGGGTGGGTCATGCCTGTTTCCTTCCTCAGGGGATCGGTGGTGCCCGCAGCTCTCGCGGCACCCTCGGGAGTTCGCACTGCGCGGCTCAGGACGCGGGCCGCTCGATGCCTTCGAGCCACTGCCGGACGGCGGCCGCGGTCGTCGGGGTCTGGTGCTCCAGCACGGTGAAGTGGTCACCGGGTATGTCCCGGACCTCGTGCGGCACGGGCCAGTACGCCCGCCAGTCCTCGCGCTCCGTGGTGTCGACGACCATGCCGCGCAGCGGGGTGTCCGCCCGCAGCGCCAGGATCGGCGCGGTGAGCGGCGCGGGCTGCCAGCCCGCGAACACGTTGTTGTAGCCGCCCATGGCGGTGAGGCTGGCGTCGCTCCAGACCATGTCGTACTGCTCGATCCGGTCGATCATGCCGCCGAGCATCGAGTGCAGCCACCACTCCCCCATGCCCTCGCGCGCCGCGCTGTCGATCGGGTAGGAGTCGATCAGGACCAGGCCCGCCACCGACCGGCCGCGCGCCTCCAGCCGCTCGGTGACGGCGTGCGCGACGCAGCCGCCCATCGATCGGCCGACGATGACGAACGGGCGTTCGTCGTCGAGGAGTTCGAGCACGGTCTCGGTCTGCATGGTGAGGTAGGTGTCGATGTTGTCGGGCAGCCGGTCGGACTGGTCCCAGCCCGGGGAGGGGACGACGAAGACGTCCCGCTCGCCCTCGAAGGCGTGGCCGAGCCGGGCGTACTCGTGCGGGCCGGAGATCGCGCTCAGCGCCGGGAAGGCGACGACGGCCAACTCGCCGTCCCCGGTGGCGAGTCGGATCGGCTTGAGCGCGCGCTCGGCCCGTTCCTCCGCGCCGAAGCTGTCCCGCAGGTTCGAGGCGACGCCGATCAGTGCCGAGGCCTCGGGGAAGCTTCCCCGGGCCGCGAGACGGCGGTAGAGCGTGGACAGCGGGTTCCTGGGGTCCTCCACCTCCCCGGCTCCCCCGGTGCCCGCGCTTGCGGTCGCCACGGCGAACGGCTCGTCCCCGGCGCGGGAGATCAACTCCGAGAGGTGGACGGAGAGTTCGGTCGGGTCAGGGTGGTCGAAGGTCACCGTCGGGGGCAGCCGCAGGCCGGTGGCGGCGGTGATCCGGTTGCGCAGCTCGACGGCGGACAGCGAGTCCAGGCCCAGGTCGTTGAACGCCTTCCCCGCCGGCACCGCGCCCGGCTCGCTGCCGAGCACGGCGGCGACCTCGGTGCGGACCAGCTTCAGCACGGCCGCGACCCGCTCCTCCTCACCCAGCCCCGCGAGCCGGGGCAGCAGGGTCGGCGCCGCGGCGGCCGGGGACGCCGCGCCCGCGGTGCGCCGGGCCGGCGGAACCAGCCCGCGCAGCAGCGGCGGCACCTCGCGCTGCGCCCGGACGGCGGCCAGGTCGAGCGGGACGGCGACCAGGAAGCCGGCGT
Organism: Streptomyces sp. NRRL S-495; assembly: GCF_000966955.1. Lineage (NCBI taxonomy): Bacteria > Bacillati > Actinomycetota > Actinomycetes > Kitasatosporales > Streptomycetaceae > Streptomyces > Streptomyces sp. NRRL S-495. Next base: position 125 of record NZ_JZWY01000923.1, on the reverse strand, counting down.
CGACCCGCTCGGCCGCGTCGAACAGGGCCGTCCCGCGCTCGGTGGGGATCGGCCGCAGTCCGGCCCGCGCGGCCCGGCGGAGGTCCGCCTCGGTGAGGTGCTCGGTGATGCCGCTGACCTCGGCC